>JBKJMP010000295.1:0-4091 GCA_046596395.1 Gemmatimonadaceae bacterium | reverse complement strand
CCGAAAGCGACCGTCGCGCGGCTCTGCCTCGCGTCGGCGTACCAGGCCTACAAGAGCACCGCGGACCCCACCGGCAGCTGGCCCGACTCCGTCATCGCGATCACGGGACAGGTCATCGCACTCGACCCCGCGAGCAAGATCGCGTACCAGCTTCGCGTTGACGCGTACAAGCAGAGGAAGGACACGGCGAATATCGTCGATGCCTTGATCGGGTACATGAATTCCGACCCGTCCAACTCGACGCTGCGCGAGCAGGTCATCGCGGAGCTCATCCTCATGAACATGGCGCACAAGGCGGTTCCGCTGGCCAGGCAGCAGGTCGCCGACAACCAGGGCGTGCCGGATGTGGCGCGCATGTACTGGTCGGTGCTGCGCGCGGCGCGGATGTGGAAGGATGCTGTCGTCGCAGGCAAGGCGCTGGTCGCGATCGATCCATCGGCCGCCGACTCCAACTACTACTACCGCCAGCTCGCAGACCTCGGCCAGGACAGCGCGTTCGTCGACGCAGCGGCGATGGCCGCGGAGGCAGCGGGCAAGTTTCTGGCGAACGTGTCGTTCGTGATGCAGAAGGCGCAATACGAGCGCAGGGCAGGGCGCTTGGAGGATGCGAAGAAGTCGCTCGAGCGCGCGCTCGTCATCGATCCAAAGGTCAACGGCGCGAACTACATCCTCGCCCAGATCGCCGGTGACCTTCGCAACGCCGACGACGCCATCAAGTACGCCATGGCCGATGCGGCCGATCCGGCGAACAAGCCACGCGCAGCCGCACTGCTGCTGGCCATCGGGAAGGCACGTACGACTCGGCGAATGCCGCGAAGAAGCCGGAGGAGTTCCGGAAGGCGATTCCGATCCTCGAAGCGTCGTCCGAGCTGAACCCCACCCCGACCGCGAGCTTCCTCATCGCGGCCGCGGCGTATCAGGTGATGTCGGGAATGAGCGACCTGCTCCGGACGTCTCGCGCGTGTGACGACTTCAAGGGTGCGAACGACCTGCTGAGCCTCGTCAACATTCACATGCCGCGCGGCGGCTCCGTGAGTCCCGAAACCGCGAAGATCATCCTCGGCGGCGCGGCGCAGTTCGAGCCGTTCATCGCGGGGCGCATGCGCGCCGTCTGCCGCGCCACCTAGCCGTCAGGTCACTGCATCCTCGGTTGGGCAGGTACAGCGCGTGCCCCAGCAAGGTTCGCCCGGCAAGCGCGGTAGTCGGAGATCCTGCCTCCGACCGCTACTTGACAAGAGCGAAAGGGGGGGGGTAGGGTCGTGCACGCCAAGGTTCCGAGATCCTCTCACCGGAAGGCAAACATGGGACGACGTCGATTGAAGTGGCAGGCAGCGCTCGTTGTAGCGATGGGCCTCTTTGCACTTGCCACGGCACGGCCTGCCGCGGCAGCCCCGCGCAGTACGTGTTCCGGAAACACCTGCCACTTCAACTGCCCCGTGAATCCACCGCCGTGCGACGTGACCTGCGATCGGGCGTGCAGAGTGGAGTGGTGTAACCAGGGAGGAGAGACGGGTACGAATACGCAATATTGCGAGGCGTGGACCTGATGCGGTCCCCCAGTTAGCGACCCTAACTCCGGAGACCGTCGATGCGTCGATTGCTGTGTTTGGGGCTCGGCTTGGTGACGGTGCTCTTGGGCCGTTCGGCGTTGGCGTTGGCGCAAGGGCGGGTGGACACCCTTGCAGATTCCACATGGGTGTCCGAGAAAGTATTGAAGAACAGCTTCGACGGGATTGTGCTGTCCAGAGCTGATGAAGAAATGGCGTTTCGCATCATCAAGAAGGCGTTCGTGTCTTTGGCGATGCTTAAGCGAACTCCCGATAAGAACGACCGGTTCGTAGCTATCTGTGACGAGCGCGATGCGCTGCTGATGGCGTTGCTCCGGAATAAGGCAGACTCGGCGCGGTACCTGGAGCAATCCGCGATTTTCCGCCCACCTCGCGAGAAACGATCGTGATTCGCTGCACGGTGGTCGAGCATGTTTGCCTGAATCCGGATGGGTACCATAACCACCTTGGCGCTCCAGCCGATGGGTGAGCGTCTGGAACGCCTGACATCCGGTGCGCTGATCGCTGCGGCGATAACCATTGCCGCAGCGGTCGCCTACCGCGAGTTCGTCGTGGAGGCACCAGCAGCAACTGTGTCCGGGCGTGTTCCTCCACGGTTTGAGAAGTCGTGGCAGGAACTACTGTCTGATGCACAGGTTATTGGCGATCCCTCGGCGCCTGTCAAGATCGTAGAGTTCTCCGACTTCGAGTGTCCTGCCTGCCGAGCGTTTCATCAGAACGTCGGCGAGATCATGTCCACTGGCACGTCAGGCGTTGCAGTGTTCTTCATTCACTTTCCGCTCGAGAGTCACAGATTCGCAGCACACGCCGCGAAGGCGAGCGAATGCGCGCGCGCGCAGGGCCGGTTTCGCGAGTTCGTCGGCAGCGTGTTCGCGAAGCAAGACTCAATTGGGCTAAAGAGCTGGGATTCCTTCGCCGTCGATGCCGGAATAACGGACACGGCGACGTTCGCTGTTTGCGTGGTCGATCCTGCTCCGGTGGCGAGGTTACAGGCTAACATCGCCTTAGGTGAACGATTCAAGGTATCCGCGACGCCCACAATATTCATCAACGGGTGGCGCCTGGACGGAAGCCCTCCGAAGCAGGAGTTATCGCGCATCATTAGCGCCATCAAGGCCGGACGCGAGCCGCAGTAACGCTCGCCGTTCAAATGCAACACGGCATCTCTATTCGCGCCTGCCTCCTCCTCGGCGCTCTGGCGGATGCTTATGCGTTCGTCCAAGTGGCGTCCGCCCAGAGTATCGTTATCCGAGGTCACATCACCTCGGACAGCTTGATTCCGATCGCGGGCACGACGATCACCGCTTCACGGCCGGACAGAACCTCGTGGACGACGCGCAGCGATAGCGCGGGAGCCTACAGACTGGTCATCGACCGACCTGACACTAGCTTCCTGGTTCGCGTTTCGCAGGTGGGGTTTGCTCCCCAGCAGCGGATTGTCCGGATTGCTTCGGCGAGTCCATCCGCGACGGCCGACTTTCGGCTCGTCCGAGCACAGGTCGTGCTCGACGCCGTTCGCACGGTCGCAGCGCGCCCTCTCCCGCCACGCGACGAGGACGGATTCGTCCGGACACCTGGACAGACCCGCGATTTGCTGGATGTCGCCAGCGGACTCGGTGGTGATGTGACCGGCGACCTCTCGGCGGCGCTGGCCCTCATCCCGGGACTGGTCGCAACGCCGGCGAGTGATGGTCAGCCGACCGTGTCGGCCTTCGGACTGGCCGCCGAGCAGAACAACATCACCTTGAATGGAAGCGCGTTTCAGGGCGTCACATTTCCGCGAGACGGGTTGCTGCGCCAAGTGCGCTCATCCACGTACGATCCCAAATTCGGCCGCTACGCAGGCGTGCAGGTTGCTTCCTCTGTCCAGTGTGGATGTCGCAACCAGACGTGGACGCTGCGCGCGACCACCGAGGATCCTGTGCTTCAGTGGAACACGCCAATTGCCGCCAGCGCGGGAGCGCGATACCGGAATCAGATCGTGAGCGGATTCATGGGCGGAGAGCTGGCTAGCGAGCGATCGTACTACGCCGTTGCGTACCAGGCGGGTAGACGAAGCGCCGACGCCATACCGCTTTTCGCCATGACTCCCCTTGCACTGGCGAGCCTCGGCGTGAGCGTCGATTCCATCGAACGCCTGCGGTCCGTTGCCGGAGCTGTTGGGCTCCCGTTGGGACCTCAGGCGCCCGTGGATGCGTCCACCACGAGTGCGTCCATCATTGCGCGCGTGGATCTGGCGCCGGGACCACACTGGATTCAGACCGTCGCGGGCATGCACCCGACCCTGTACGTCCTCGCCTCGGCGGCGGTCGCAAACTCGTCAGGACTCGGAATCGGCAACGAGACGTCCGCACTGCGTGAGCGAGTGGCGAGCCGACGCGACGGACAGTTGATGCTGGTTTACTCGCCGTACCTGTTCGGTGCACTCAACGAAACGAAGGCCAGTGTCTCGGCCTCGCGCGCCAGCGCACGGCCAACGTCGTTATTGCCGGAAGTAGAGGTGCAGATGTTGTCGGAGTCGCC
>JBKJMP010000231.1:0-3554 GCA_046596395.1 Gemmatimonadaceae bacterium | reverse complement strand
CTTCACCACGGGTGACGTCTTCCCGGTCGCGAGCAGGACGGACGCGCAGTATCGGGCGTTCAGCCATGTGGACGTGTATGGGAATATCATCGCGGGCTTCAGGGAACCGTGGGTCGTGGCGTTCTACCTCGTTGCGATGTGGTTCCTGCTGCTGCACCTCTTTCACGGCGCCTGGAGCTCGATGCGGACGCTCGGCCTCGTGAAGCCTTCACCGCGCCCGCTCCATCGTCGTCTCTCGACCGCGGTCGCGTTCATCGTGTGGCTGGGCTTCAGCATCATCCCGGTCGCCGTGCTTCTTGGAGTCATCCGGTAAATGCCGCTCACCCTCGACGCCCGGATGCCCGCTGGTCCGCTGGCCGACAAATGGGACAAGCACCGCTTCGACCTGAAGCTGGTGAACCCGGCGAACAAGCGGAAATACACCGTGCTCGTCGTCGGCTCGGGACTGGCCGGCGCGTCCGCAGCCGCGACGTTCAGCGAGCTCGGTTACAACGTCCGCTGCTACTGCTACCAGGATTCGCCGCGCCGCGCGCACTCGATCGCGGCGCAGGGTGGCATCAACGCCGCGAAGAACTACCAGAACGACGGCGACAGCATCCAGCGGCTGTTCTACGACACGATCAAGGGGGGCGACTTCCGCGCGCGCGAGGCGAACGTCTACCGGCTCGCGCAGATCAGCGTGAACCTCATCGATCAATGTGTCGCGCAGGGTGTGCCGTTCGCGCGTGAGTACGGCGGGCTGCTCGCCAACCGCTCATTCGGAGGCGCGCAGGTCTCACGGACGTTCTATGCACGCGGGCAGACGGGGCAGCAGTTGCTGCTCGGCGCTTACCAGGCGCTGGAGAAGGAGATCGCGAAGGGCGGGGTGAAGATGTACCCGCGGGCCGAGATGCTCGATCTCATCGTTGTGAATGGTCGTGCGCGAGGGATCGTCGTTCGCGACGAGATCACCGGGACGGTGGAGCCGCACCTCGCCGACGTCGTCGTCCTGGCCACGGGTGGTTATGGCAACGTCTTCTATCTCTCGACGAACGCGAGGGGGTGTAACACCACGGCGATCTGGCGCTCGCACCGGCGTGGGGCGGCGTTCGCCAACCCGTGCTACACGCAAATCCACCCCACGTGCATTCCCGTCCACGGCGACTACCAGTCGAAGCTGACGCTGATGTCGGAGTCGCTGCGCAATGATGGCCGGGTGTGGGCACCGTTGCGCGCCGAGGATGCGGGCAAGGCGCCGGGCACCATTGCCGAGGGGGACCGGGACTACTTCCTGGAGCGAAAGTATCCGGCGTTCGGCAACCTGAGTCCGCGCGACATCGCGTCGCGCGCGGCAAAGGAAGTATGCGACGAGGGACGCGGCGTCGGCCCAGGTGGGCGCGGCGTGTACCTCGACTTCGCGGAGGCCATTGGCCGCCTTGGCGAGCACACGATCCGCGAGCGCTACGGCAACCTGTTCGAGATGTACCAGCGCATCACGGACGAGAATCCATACACGGTGCCGATGCGCATCTATCCGGCTGTGCACTACACGATGGGTGGGCTGTGGGTGGACTACAACCTCATGAGCACCATTCCGGGACTGCACGTGGCCGGCGAAGCGAACTTTTCGGACCACGGCGCGAACCGCCTCGGTGCGAGCGCGCTCATGCAGGGTCTCGCGGATGGGTACTTCGTGCTGCCGTACACCATTGGCGACTACCTGGCGAGCACGCGACTCGAGCCGGTGACGCCGGACGCGCCGGAAGTGAAGGCCGCCGTCGCCGACGTGCAGCAGCGAACCAACCGGCTGCTCGCGGTGACGGGAAAGCGGACGGTCGCGTCGTTCCACCGCGAGCTGGGCAAGATCATGTGGGAGTACTGCGGCATGGCGCGCGACGCGGGCGGGCTGCAGAAGGCGCTGTCCCTGATTCCCGCATTGCGCGAGGAGTTCTGGAGCGACGTGACCGTTCCCGGCAGTGGAGACGACCTCAACAAGACCCTCGAGCACGCAGGACGAGTGGCCGACTTCCTCGAGCTCGGTGAGTTGATGTGCAGGGATGCGCTGCACCGCGAGGAGTCGTGCGGGGGGCACTTCCGCACGGAGTATCAGACGCCCGACGGTGAGGCCCTTCGCAATGACGAGAAGTTCGCCTATGTGGCGGCGTGGAGCTACACCGGCGACGGTCAGCCCCCGCTACTCACGAAGGAGCCACTGTTGTTCGAGAACGTGAAGCTCTCGCAGCGGAGCTACAAATGAGCGGCGCCATGAACATCACGCTGAAGGTATGGCGCCAGGCAGGGCCCGCGTCACCGGGGCGCCTCACCGAGTACCGCGCGACCAACGTGAGCCCGGAGATGTCCTTCCTCGAGATGCTCGACGTGGTGAACGAGGGGCTGATCTTGAAGGGCGAGGAGCCGATCGCCTTCGATCACGACTGCCGCGAGGGGATTTGTGGCTCGTGCGGGGTGATGATCAACGGAGTGGCGCATGGTCCGTCGAAGGGCACCGCCACGTGCCAGTTGCACATGCGGAGCTTCAACGATGGGGATACCATCGTCATCGAACCGTGGCGGGCGAAGGCCTTCCCGGTGATCAAGGATCTCGTCGTCGATCGCGGGGCACTGGACCGCATCATCCAGGCGGGAGGCTACGTGTCCGTGGCCACCGGTGGGGCGATCGACGGCAACACGATCCCGATCCCGAAGATGGATGCCGATTTGGCGATGGATGCGGCGGCGTGCATTGGTTGCGGCGCGTGCGTGGCAGCGTGCCCCAACGCGTCGGCGTCGCTGTTCACGAGCGCGAAGATCTCGCACCTTGGCCTGTTGCCGCAAGGCCAGCCGGAGCGTTACCGGCGGGCGCTGAAGATGGTTGCGCAGATGGACATCGAGAGCTTCGGCGGTTGCACGCTGTACGGCGAGTGCATGGAGGCGTGCCCGAAGTCGATCAGCATCGACTTCATCTCGCGAATGAACAGGGACTACGTGCGGGGTTCGGTGCAGGCGAGGGAGTCCCATCAGCCCTGAACGTCGACGTAGGCGTCCTCCACGTCAGCTTCCACGCCTGCTCACGCTGCCACCGTCCGTCACATCCGCATCGGACTCCGCCTGGGGACGGTGCGTGTCGGTCTGCCTCGCGCGTGCCATCCATTGACTATATATCGATGTGGTTATATAATTGGGCGTGAGGCTGGCCCACAGACGGGCACGGCCCGACCATGAACGAGGTGACTACCATGACGCAGACCTTCGCTACCGACACGATCCTGCCGGCCATCGTCTCGCCCGCCCTGCTGGCGGAGCGCCTTCGCGACGATCCCGCCATTCGGCTGCTCGACGTGAGGACGCCGACGGAGTATCAGACGGCGCACATTCCCGGGGCCTACAACGTGCCACTCGACACGCTCGGCGAGCACGCGCGCGAGATTCAGGCGGTGACCGATGCGCCGATCGTGCTGGTGTGCCAGAGCGGACAGCGCGCGCGCAAGGCGGACGCCACCCTTCGTGCCATCGGCATGTCCAACCTCCACCTGCTCGATGGCGGCGTGAATGGCTGGACGGGCGCGGGGCTCGAC
>JBKJMP010000110.1:0-7501 GCA_046596395.1 Gemmatimonadaceae bacterium | reverse complement strand
TCGTGGAACTTGAGGTCCAGGAACACGTCGGCGCCGAGGCGCTCCCGCAGCTCGCGCACAATCGCCGGCCCTGCTGCCGTGAAGAGGGTGCTGCCAACCTTGAAGAAGTTGCAGTCCTCCGCGAGCACCCGCGCCATGGCGAGCGCCTCCCCCGCCGTGGCGTAGTCCAATGCCACGATCGCCTTCGCATACCCAGTCATGACGGAAACTCCAAGGTGCCAATGATGTCTTGAATCCTCTCGATGCCCTGCGCCGCACACCATCGGGAGAGATCGCGCACGACGCGCTCGGGAGCGCGGGGGTCACGCAGCATCGCGGTTCCCATTCCTACCAGTGAGGCTCCGGCAATCATGTACTGCAGCGCATCCTCCGCCGTCGCAATCCCGCCCAGGCCGATGATGGGCACCTGCACCGCCCGGCGAACCTTCCACGTCGCCAGCACGCCGACCGGCCGCAGCCCACTCCCGCTCACGCCACCCGTCCCGAAACCGAGTGCCGGACGGCGCCGCGCGACGTCGATCACCAGACCGGGAATGGTATTCACGAGGGTAATGCCGTCGGCGCCGGCATCGACCGAGACGGCGGCGCTGCGGCCTACGTCTGGCAGCGTCGGCGACAGCTTCACGAAGAGCGGCCGCCGAGTAACGGTGCGTGCGCGACGCACCACCTCGACGAGCGCGGCTTCATCGGCACAGAACTCACGTCCGCCGGCCTTCACGTTCGGACAGCTCACGTTGAGCTCGTAGCCCTCGAGCGCGCCCTTCGCCTCGCCCTCCAGGGCAGCCTCGAGTTGCTCGATCACCTCCGCAAACTGCTCGACCGCAAACCCGACGATGTTCGCGATCTTGCGCGTGCGGGGGAGCGCGGTCGCCAGCCAAGGCAGGTGGTCGCGCCGGACCGCCTCGACACCAGGATTGGCCAGGCCAACGGCGTTGATCATCCCGCCATCGAACTCGGCCACGCGGGGGGCAGCCGCGCCAGCGCGCGCCAGCGGACTCACCGCCTTCGTGACCATTCCGCCCAGCGCGTGCAGGTCGATGATCTCCGCGAGATCGCGCCCGTAAGCCGCCGTTCCCGCGGCCAGCACGACTGGGTTCTGGAAATCGAGGCCGGTCACGTGCACCGCGAGCGTACCGCGGCGCTCGTTCACCGCTTCGCGCCGCCCCCCGCCAGGGAGGTGCCCGTCGTCGTGACCCGTCGCTCGTAGCGCTTCAGGTACTCGAGCACGCCGTCGGCAATGGCCCTCGACAACTCGTCCACGCGGGCGGCATTCGTCATGTACGCCGCCTCGTCGGGGTTCGACCCGAAGCCGATCTCGACCAGGACCGCTGGCATGAACGCGCGAACGAGCACGGCAAATCCAGCCTGTTTCACGCCGCGGTTCGGCCCAGGATGCACGAGACCCATGCGGCGCTGGATCAGCTCCGCGAGCTCGTTCGCCTCGCGCAGGTGCTCGTTCTGCGCCATGTCATTGATGATCGAGCTGAGTGGATCGCTTCCCCGCGCCGCAGACGGCCCCGACTCGAACTTGACCACCTCGTTTTCCATCCGCTCCAGGCGCCGCGCGTCCTCGGTCTTCGCCTCGGCGAGGAAATACGTTTCGAAGCCGCGTGCACCGCCGGGATTCTTCCACGTGGGATTCGCGGCATTCACATGAATGCTCACGAACAGGTCGGCCTGCGCCTCGTTTGCAATGCGACCACGGTCCGCCAGCGCGATGAGCGTGTCCGTCGTGCGGGTGTACTTCACGTCGATACCACGGTCGCCGAGCGCTGCGCCTACCCGCTTGGCGACGTTCAACGTGATGCTCTTCTCCAGCACCTCGGGTCCAGGACCAATCGGCCCGTGCATGCCACCATCCGGACCACCGTGTCCGGCATCCACGACGACGAGCCGCCGAGAGCGGAGCGGTCCAAGCGCCGTGCCGCTGTTGACGACTGCTGGCGACGCACCGACAGCGTCATCGGCGGGCGGACCGCTGCGCCGCGGCCGACTCGCCGCGGCCGCATCCGCGCGCGCCTCGCGAGCGGCGTACGTGCCGAGCGCCGAGAAGGCGCGCAGCTCGACGCGATCAGCGTCCCACACGAGGTTGGTCGCGACACGCGGGACGATTTCGGCTACGAGCTGGAGCGGGATGTACAGCGAGCCCTTCCGGACTTCGGGCGCCATTGCCAGCTGGTAGGTCTGCTCGCCGACCTTGGCGAACCTGACCCCTTCCTCCACCTGGATCGAGGCGCCCTTCAGGATCAGCATCCACCGGTTGCCCGTGAGACGCGAGACCGTGATCGGGACGATCGGACCCAGCTGGTCGGCGCGGAGCAGCGGTCCGCCAGCCGTGGCCACGAGCGCCACGGTCGCGGAGCGGCTCGCATCCTTCACGACCAGGCTGTTGGCCGGCGTGGGTGTCGCGACCGCAAGCTGGAAGGCGGCGACAAGTGAGAGGATCATCGGGTGCGTACCGCGCGCGCCATTTCACGATCGGCATCGCGCGCGCGCTCCGTCTCGCGCTTGTCGTGCAGCTTCTTTCCCTTGCCGAGTGCGAGTACCACCTTGGCGATCCCACGTTTGAAGTAGAGCTCGAGCGGGACCAGCGTCAGCCCCTGTCGCTCGATTGCTCCTATTAGACGCCCAATCTCACGCTTGTGCAACAATAACT
Source organism: Gemmatimonadaceae bacterium (assembly GCA_046596395.1). Lineage (GTDB taxonomy): Bacteria > Gemmatimonadota > Gemmatimonadetes > Gemmatimonadales > Gemmatimonadaceae > AG11. The sequence goes on along the minus strand of JBKJMP010000110.1, from coordinate 4,845 downwards.
TTCGGGTGCGCGTGGGCTCGTGGTTGTTGTAGCTCGCCCGCTCGTAGGCCGAGATGTGCAGGTTGATGATGAAGATCTCGCCGTCCCGGACGATGCCGTAGGAGTCCGAGAGATTGGCCTTGCCATCGCGAAGCGACTTTACCTCGCTGCCGGTCAGCACGAGGCCCGCCTCGAACGTGTCGAGGATCAGGTAGTCGTGCCGTGCTCGCCGGTTCTTGGCGATCGACTCGATTTCGGGTTTCTCGTCGGACTTGGACATGCGCACGATTGGGCTCGGCACGCGACGCTGCGAGCCAGCCGTTGAACTTAGGACGCGCGCCGAGGAGCGGCAACGCGATGCGTTGACTTGATTGCGCGATCCGGATTAATTGTAGGACTGTCCCAGCGCGCTCGGGTGGTGGAACTGGTAGACACGCAGGTCTCAGAAGCCTGTGCCTTCACCGGCGTGGGGGTTCAAGTCCCCCCTCGAGCATTGAAAAGGCGGCGTCGCATTCGCGACGCCGCCTTTTTTGTGCTCGTTACGGGATGCGGGACGCGGGCGGCGCCACGGAACGCGTGCGGCGTGCAGCGGACGTGCAGCGGACGTGCAGCGGTCGCGGGACGCGATGTACCCGGTAATCGGTGCCCTGTTCTGTCAGCGCGAAACCTTGCTCGGCTCGATGTCCTCAGGGAGTTGCACCATGCCGAAGCTCGCCTGGAGCGCCGCGTTGCACGCGGTGAGATAGTCCTGCACCACCTCGGCGCCGCGTTTCACCACCGGGTCGTCGGCGCGAATGGGACCGCCGGAAAACGCCAGAAGGTTCTGCGCGACCCGCATCGCCGCAGCGCCGTGCCCACGCGCGGTGAAAGCATCCCGATAGGCGCTCAGTCGCGCATTGAATTGCCGCTCAGCGAGCTCGACCAGATCGCCGTCCACGTTGTGGTCCTTCTGCATCCGCTGGATCAGTGCGCGCAGGGCCGCTGAGGGCGTTCTATCGTCCAGGGCATCGCGCTGCGCCACGAGGATGCCGAGCGCGCGGCGAAGATAGCGAAGCTCCCACTGGGCGTGATCAACGTCGCCTCGGGTTGCATCGGTTGCGAGCCAGTTGACGTCGGCGGCCGACGGCTCCTGCATGAGCGCCGCAGCGTACGTCGCGCTGCCTCGCACGAGGGCGCGGTCGTCACGGAACGAACGGAACAGGCGCACGGGCGCCGGTGCGTCAGCCCTGAAGGACCGGCAGCGCGAACCGCCCGTTGGCCGCGCCGGCGGGTTGCGTCAGGCCGACGCGCTCCCGCACTTCGGTTTCCTGCATGAGCAGGTCGCTCAGGCGAACGCTGTCGAGGACCTCGTCGATGCGCCGCTGAAGCAGCACCCACACCGGACGAATGCTGCAGTCGTGCGATGCCGCGCACCGCTCCGCCTCGACGGGATGCGAAACACAGTGGACGTCGAACGTGGAGTGCTCGGACGCAGAGATGACGTCGCGCACCGTGATCTGGTCCGCAGGACGGGCGAGCCGATAACCACCGTGCGCGCCACGCGTGCTCACCACGATCGTCGCGCGGCGCAGCTTCAGCATGATCTGCTCGACGTAGTCGCCGGGCAGCCGCTCACGCGCCGCGATTTCGCGGCCCGTCACCGGCCCGTCGTCCATCCGGCGGGCCAGATGCAGGGCACAGATCAGCCCGTATTCCGCTTGTGTCGTGATGCGCACGAGGGGAAAGGTAGCAGGGCGGGTGGCTTTCGGCTATTCGCTCAGCCGCCCGCCACCATTCCGTGCTTGCCACCCGGAACACCAATCTCGGTCATCTTGCGAAGGTCGAGCACGTCGTCGATCTCGTCAGCTGGCAACAGCTGGTCGCGCTTGACCATGTCGCGCACGAGCACCCCTTCCTTGACGGACTGCTTGCTCAGCTCGGCCGCGCGCGCGTAGCCGATGTGCGGCATCAATGCCGTTGCGAGGGCGGCGGAGCGCTCTACCCAGTAGGCGCACATCGCCTCGTTCGCCTCGATACCCGACACGCACTTCTCGGCAAAGACCGTCGCCGTATTCGTCATGATGCGCATCGAGAGCAGCACGTTGAAGGCGATCACCGGCATCATGACGTTGAGCTCCAGCTGCCCGTGCTCCGCGGAGATACCGACAGTCGTGTCGAGCCCCATCACCTGGAAGCACACCTGGTTGACCATCTCCGGGATGGAGGGATTGATCTTGCCCGGCATGATGGACGATCCCGGCTGCACCGCTGGCAGCTTGATCTCGTCGATGCCGGTGCGCGGCCCCATCACCATGATGCGGAGGTCGCTCGCGATCTTGCTCAGGTCGATCGCAAGCACCCGGATCGAGGCGCTGAAGGCGGCGACGTCGGACATGCTCTGCATGAGCTGAATGCGGTCCGCGCCGATGCGCAGGTCGAGCCCACTGATCGCGCGAAGGTGCGTGTTCATGAGCGGGGGATACTCCTTCTCGACCGTCACCCCCGTACCGACGGCGCTGCCGCCGATGCCGAGGTCGCGAAGGTAGTCTGCCGATTCCTTCACGCGACGCAGGCTTCGGTCGAGCGAGCCTGCGTACGCAGTGAACTCCTGGCCGAGGCGGATGGGCATCGCGTCCTGAAGGTGCGTGCGACCGGCCTTCACGATGTGGTCGAACTCCTTCCCCTTCGCCGCGAAGGCGTCGCGCAGCCTCTCGAAGGCGACAACGAATCCAACGAGCTGTGAGAGGCACGCGAGCCGGATGTTGGTCGGGATCGTGTCGTTGGTGCTCTGCGCCATGTTGACGTGATCGTTCGGATGCACGGGGCTGTACGCTCCCCGCGCTCCGCCGAGGATTTCGTTCGCGCGGTTCGCGAGGACCTCGTTCACGTTCATGTTGTGCGAGGTGCCGGCGCCCGCCTGGTACGGATCGACGACGAACTGGTCGGCGTGCTCGCCAGCGATCACTTCGTCCGCCGCCTTGATGATCGCGTCGGCGAGCCTGGCGTCGATGCGCCCGGTCTCCTTGTGCGTGAGGGCGGCCGCCTTCTTGATCCACACCTGCGCGAGCACGAACGGCCAGAGTGGCGCCAGGCCGCTGATGGGAAAGTTCTCGCGCGCGCGCACCGTCTGTACGCCATAGAGCGCGTCCGCGGGGACTTCCCTCGAGCCGAGTGGATCCTTTTCCGTGCGAGTCAGGACGGCCATGGTGATGTCTTCTCGAGAGATGGGACGGCGCCGGCGCGATGGGCCGGCGCAACGGTGCGAGACAGCGAGATGAGGGCGGTTGCCGCGGCCACGAGCCCACCGCCAAGTCCCAGGACGCTCAGGCCGTGGAGTCTCCCGAAAGCGGCGCGACGCGGATCGGATGGCTCGAGCGTCTCGACGGCGACACCGATCTCGTCTCGGAGCGCCGCGATGCGCGGCCCGACGATCAGATGCGATGCCGTACACGCAATGACGATGATCAGGCCTGCCGCGAGCGGCACGCGCCGCACGCCGTCAGCGCGACTGGCCACGATGACCACGCAGCCAATAGCGATGCCGGCCCAGAACAGCGCGGGCAGCACGCGTCCCACGAGCGCGCCAGCGAGCGAGCGTGACGGAAGCACGGCGAACGCGGCGGGCGCAACGACCGTCGCAACGAGCAGCGATGCACCAATCCACCCGGCCAGGAGAACAATCGTCGTGAGCGTCATCGGCGAGAGCGAACGCATCATCGCTTGAGGGCACGAGCGCGCCCCGACAGGAACGGGTTCGTCTCGAGCTCACGGCCGATCGTGGTCGTGCGACCGTGCCCCGGATAGACGTGTGTTCCGGCAGGCAACCGTGCGAACCGTTCGAGCGACGCATCCATCGCGTGTGGATCACAGAGCGGGAGGTCGGTGCGTCCGATGCTCCCCGCGAACAGCAGGTCGCCGGAGAGGGCGACGTCATTGCCCACGAAGCTCACGTGCCCCGGGGCGTGCCCGGGGACGTGCATCACCGTGAACTCGAGGGACCCACACGCTACGACGTCGCCTTCATCGAGTGGCAGCGGCGCCACATCCGGCTGGTCCCACGGCAAGCCGTACATCGTCGCGGCCTTCGCGGACAGGCGCTCGTAGTACGGCAGGTCGAGGGGATGGAGATAGACCGGCACGGGACAATGCGCGCGCACCGCATTGATGGCGCCGATGTGATCGATGTGCGCGTGCGTCAGCCAGATCGCGACGAGCTGCGCCGCGGTATCACGCACCATCGCGACGAGCCGATCCCCTTCATCGCCGGGATCCACGAGCACGGCGCGCGCCGAGGATTCGTCCACAACGAGGTAGCAGTTCTCCTCGAACGCGCCCACGGTGCAGACGTGAATCTTCATGCGGGCGCGCCGTCCGCCACCGACGACTCGAGCGTCGATGGCGCCTCGGCCGTCTCCAGCACCGGAGACACCGCACCGGCGAGGTGATGATGCGCGAGCCACCGCTCAGCCTCGAGCGCGGCCATGCAGCCCATGCCAGCCGCGGTGACCGCCTGCCGGTAGTAGCTGTCCATCACGTCGCCCGCGGCGAACACGCCCGGCACGCTCGTGCACGTGCGCCAGGGCGACGGCGTCACGAGATAGCCGGACGGATGGAGCTCCATCTGCCCCTGGAGAAATGCCGTATTCGGCGTGTGCCCGATCGCGACGAATACGCCGCTGCACTCGAGCGTTGACAGTGCACGCGACGCGACATTCTCCAACTGCACGCCGGTCACGTATTCGTCGCCGAGGATATCCACGATACGCGTGTTCCAGAGGACGCGGATCTTGGGGTTGGCGAGCGCGCGATCGACCATGACCTTCGACGCGCGGAAGCTGTCGCGGCGATGCACGAGCACGACCTCGCTCGCGAACTTGCTGAGGTACG
>JBKJMP010000065.1:0-6666 GCA_046596395.1 Gemmatimonadaceae bacterium | reverse complement strand
ACCATGGGCCACATCGTCGTTGCCGAGGTGAATGGGGGCCGCGAAGCGATCGAGCGGGCGAAGGACGTCGTTCCCGACGTCGTGCTCCTCGACGTCCACATGCCGGACGGTTCCGGTATCGAGGCGGCGGAGCAGATCGCCGCGCAGGTGCCCGGCGTGGCCGTCGTGCTGTTCAGCGGCGACGAATCCCTCGTGCTCTCCGAGCGCGACGTTACGGCAACCTCGGCGATTGCGTTCCTGCCGAAGCCGACACCCCCACGCGTGCTCGACTCCACGCTGCGGCTTGCCGTGTCCCGTGCGCGGGAGTTCGCCGTCGCCAAGAACGATGCGCAGGCCGCGCGTGGCGCTCTCGAGAATCGGAAGACGATCGAGCGCGCGAAGGGAATCCTGATGCGCCGCACGGGCTCGTCGGAACAGGAGGCGTACCGCATCCTCCAGCGGACGTCGCAGGATCGCTCGGTGCCGATGGTGGAGATCGCGCGGGCCGTACTCGCCAGCGAGCCGGGACTCCAGGAGAACGCCAAGGAGTAAACGAGCGTGAGCGAGAGCTACCAGCAATGAGCACATCGAGCTCGAGCTCGAGCTCGAGCTTGAGCTCGAACAGGCTCAGAGCTGGATGCTCACGCTCATGCTCACAATGCTCATGTCACTTGGCAGCGGCGGGAGTAATGCCCTCCAGCCCTCGCCCGAGGTAGATCGTCGCTAGCACCAGTGTCGCCGACAGCAGGAACGGTGCCTCGAGGTGCCAGTCGAACAGGATCCCGAACACGATGGGGAACGTCACGCGCGCAACGCCGCCGAACGTCTGCTGCACGCCCATGTAGAGTCCGCGCTCGCGGCTCGAGATCACGCGCGAAAGCAGCGCGGTGACACACGGAAAGGTGAACGCAGTGCCCAGCGGCAGCAGCGCCACCGCCAGTGCGAGCGGCAGGTACGGCAGGAACACCACCGCGTTGGGCGGCAGCATCCCGCCGAGCATCTCCGCGACGCGCTGCGGATCCGCGAGCGGGCGAATGAACGCCATCGACGCGATGCCCACCGCCATCAACGCCAAGCCGATGCGCGATAGCCGCGCCTCGCCGAAGCGATCCACCATGCGGCCGAGGATCATCGTGCGCGTGAGTACGCTCAGGCCCCCCATGTAGGCGAAGAAGAAGCCGATCGTCTTCTCCGTGACCGCGAAGCGGGCCGAGAGGTAGAGCGCGAGCATCGACGTCACGCCCTGAAAGGCGCCCATCGCGATCGCGTAGATCCAGATCAGGCGGGACGCGGGCTCACTGGAGTGCGTAACCACCTGGAGCACCGCGACCCGCAGCGGTGTCCGCTCCACTGTGCCGGCCTTCTGCTCGGCCGCTTCCCCCATGTCGCGCGATTCCTTCAGGTAGCGCGCCGCGAACGCGATGTTCGCAAGGCAAATCGCCGCCGCAAACAGTCCGGGCCCCCGCGGTCCCCAGGCGGCTGCCGTCAAGGAGCCGAGAACGGGTCCGATGGCGACCCCCGCATTGGTCGCGGCCGAGAGCCACCCGAGTGCCTTCGTGCGCTCCTCAGGCTCCGTGGAATCCGCCACGTAAGCCTGCACCACGCTGACCGTTCCGCCACCCGCCCCATGCACCAGGCGGGAGAGAAAGAGCATCGCGAGGGCCGCACCGCCGAAGTCGAGCGCAAATGCGAAGATCAGGTACGCGATTGCAGATGCCGTGAATCCCGCGAGTAGCGCGGGGCGCCTTCCGTACGTGTCGCTGAACTTTCCCCAGAGCGGCGCCGTGATGAGCTGGGCCGTCGCGAAGGAGCTCACGAGCACGCCAACGACCAGTCCGCCATGGCCGAGGCTCTTCACATAGAACGGGAGGATGGGGAGCACCATCAGCAGCCCAACCATGTCCATGAACGCCGCAAGCATGAGAATCCACAGCTTGCTGCTGTCACGCAGCTTCATCGCTCCACCACCGCAGCGATCATTCCGTCGTCGTCTTGCCGAGTGCGGCGGGTGGCACCGCACGGCCCACGACACCGGCGAGGGCGATGATCGTGAGCACGTAGGGAATCATCTCGATGAACTGCGACGCGATCACGTGCGACCCCTGCAGCTGGATCTGGAGCGTCTCGGCCGCGGCGAAGAGCAGGCACGCGAGGCCTGCGCGCACTGGATCCCACCGTCCGAAGATCGTCGCGGCAAGCGCGATGAATCCGCGTCCCGCCGTCATGCCGTCGGTGAACTGGTGCTGGTCGAGCGCGAGGTACGCGCCGCCGAGGCCGGCGATCATGCCGCTGACGGCCACCGCGAGATAGCGCACGCGCGCCACCGGCACACCCACGGACGCGGCCGCGGCTGGATGCTCACCAACCGCTCGCACGCGCAGCCCGAACGGTGTTCGATACAGCACCCACGCGATCAACGGCACCATGAGCACGCCGATCCAGACGAGCGGATTCTGTGCGAGCGCCATGAAACCCGTGCCGGCGCCCTCGACGTCGAAGCCGGGCACGCGCGGTGAGTTGGACGAGCTGTCGAACAGCAGGCGCAGGAAAAATCTGGTTAGCCCAATCGCCAACAAATTAATGGCGATCCCCACGACGACCTGATCGGCCTTGAATCGAATCGAGCTCACGGCATACAGCAGCGCGAACAGCGCGCCGCCAAGGACCGCGGCGAGTACACCGATCCACGGCGCGCCGTCGGCGAACGTCCCCACCGCGAAGTAGCTGCCGACGGCCGCGCAGAATGCGCCCGTGAGCATGTAGCCCTCGAGCGTGAGGCCGATGAGCCCCGCGCGCTCGCTCATCACGCCCGCCATGGTGGCGAGCAGGTACGGCACCGCAATGCGGAGCGTCTGCGTGAGAAAGTCGAGCGCGTTCATGCGGTGGCTCCGCGCCGCGCGCCACGCAGCAGGCGCCGGACTTCGGGAACGGACGTCGCGACCGCGAGGATCACGACCGCCTGCAGCACGTCCACCATCTGCTTCGGCACCAGCGCATTCACGGCGAGCCCGCCCTGTGACAGCGTCGCGAACAGCAGCGCGGCAAGACAGATCCCCACCGGATGACTGCGGCCCACCAGCGCGACGGCGATGCCGAGGAAGCCGGCGCCGGTCGCAAAACCTTCCTCGTAGTAGTGCTTGTAGCCGATGACGTAATTCAGGCCACCGATGCCCGCGATCGCGCCGGACGCCGCGAGCGCGCGCCACGTGACGCCGGCCACGTTCACGCCGGCATACTCCGCCGCGTGCGGCTGCAGCCCGACCGCGCGAAGCTCGAATCCGCGGCGCGTGCGAAAGAGATACCAGCCGAGAATGACCGCAGCCGCGATGGCGAGCAGGATCGTGGCGTTGGCCGCGGAGCCATGGAAGGGCTCCCAGATGTCCCCGAGTCGCGGCAACGCACCGCTCTTCAACTCCGCCGTGTGCAGCGTGTCGGGCACGCTCACCTTCTCGCTCGTGAGGTAGTTGAGCAGTGCGAGCACGACGAAGTTGAGCATGATCGTGACGATCACCTCATGCGCGCCGAACTTCGCCTTGAGCACGCCCGGAACGGCGCCGACGACGCCGCCACCGAGCGCCGCGACGAAGATGAAGAGCGGCAGGCAGAGCAGGGCGGGAATGCCCGCGGGTAAGAGCACGCCCACGAGCGCCGCACAGAATCCGCCAGCGGCGAGCTGGCTCTCCGCACCGATGTTGAACAGCCCGGCGCGCAACCCGAGCCCCACTGCGAGCCCGGTGAACACGAGCGTCGTGGCCTTGTACAGCACCTGGCCAAAGCCATACGCATTTCCCCAGGTGCCCTCCAGCAACATCTTGTACACGGCGCCCGGCGATTGTCCGAACGACAGGATCAGCAGGTCGCCCACGACCATCGCGATGAGCAACGCGACGACCGGCGGAAGTACCGCCTCCTCGAACATGGCACGCCGGCTCATGCCGCGTGCTCCGCGCCGGTCATGTATGGACCGAGCGTATCGGGCGACGCATCCGAGCGCGCCATCACCGCGACGAACCGACCGCCGTACATCACCGCCACGCGATCGGCGAGCGCGAGCACTTCCGCGAGATCGGCGGAGACGAGCAGCACCGCCTTCCCCTGGTCGCGCGCCTCGCGCAACCGCGCGTGAATGAACTCGATGGCGCCCACGTCCACGCCGCGCGTCGGCTGGGCAGCCAACAGCACCTTGAACTCGCGCGTCATCTCCCGCGCCACGACGATCTTCTGCTGGTTGCCGCCCGACAGTGCGCGCGCGGGCAACGCCGGATCGGGAGGACGAATGTCATACGTCCCGATCAGGTGCCTCGCATTGGCGAGCACGCGCTCGGCATCGAGCGTCACGCCGCTCGTGAAGCGGTGCTGCTGACCGAGGATGAGGTTCTCCGCCACGCTGTAGTCGAGGACGAGTCCACGCGCGTGCCGGTCCTCGGGGATATGCGAGAGCCCCGCGTCGCCACGCTCGCGGACCGACCGCGGGAGCAGGTCGTGTCCACCGAGCGTGATCGAGCCGGTGGCGTCGCGCAGGCCCGCCAGCGCCTCGATGAGCTCCGTCTGTCCATTGCCTTCGACGCCGGCGATGCCGAGGATTTCTCCCGGCGCGATGGAGAAGCTCACGCCATTCACCGCAACCACGCGCCGCGCGTCGGAGACGACGAGGTCCTTCACGGCGAACAATGGTGCCGCATCCGACTCCCGCGGCGTGGCACTGCCTGTGTATTCCGCGTCGAGCGTGAGGGCCACATCGCGCCCGACCATTGCGCGCGCGATCGCCTGCGGCGTCGCGCCGGCGCTCGACATGCGGGCCACCGTCGCCCCCTGCCGCATCACGGTGATCGCATCGGACACCTCGATCACCTCGTCGAGCTTGTGCGTGATGAGCACCACCGTGCCGCCATCCGCGCGCAGTGCACGGAGCACCGCCCAGAGCTCCTTCACCTCCGGCGGGGAGAGCACGGCCGTCGGTTCATCGAGAATCAGGATCTTCGCCCCGCGATACAGCGTCTTCAGGATTTCTACGCGTTGCGCCTCTCCCACCGAGAGATCCGCGACGAGCCGTTCGGGCGGCACCACGAGCCCCGTCCGCGCGCCGAGGTCGCGCACAGCCTGCTCGGCCGCGGCGCGGTCGAGCACGGGGCCGCGCGTGATCTCCGAGCCGAGGACCACATTCTCCGCAACGGTGAGCGTGGGCACGAGCATGAAGTGCTGGTGCACCATGCCAACGCCCGCGCCGATCGCCTCGGCGGTGGACCAGCCGGTGACGTCGCGTCCGTTCACGTGCATGGTGCCGGCGTCGGACGCGTAGAGCCCCGCGAGGACGCGCATCAGCGTGGACTTGCCCGCGCCATTCTCGCCGACGAGCGCGTGAATTGCGCCGCGCGTGACCTCGAGCTCCGCGCCACGGTTCGCCTGGACTGGGCCGAACGACTTCTCGATGCCGCGAAGTTCGATGGCCAGCGGGGTGGACTCGCTCACTCGCGCGTGCTCGGAACGATGATGCGGCCCGCGATGATCTCCTGCTTGAGCGCCTCGACGCGAGCGCGGACGGGAGCGGCGATCAGCTTCTCGTTGTTCGCATCGAACACGTAACCCACGCCACCCTCGGCGAGGCCAAACTGGTAAATGCCACCCTTGAAGCGAGCCTCCTTCACGCGCTTGATCGTGTCGTACACTGCGTTGTCCACGCCCTTCACCATGCTCGTGAGCACGAAGCCTGGCGCTTCGTTGAACTGGTCGGCGTCAACGCCGATGGCGAGCTTGCTCGTCTGGCGCGCCGCCTCGAAGACGCCGAGCCCGGTGGACCCCGATGCGTGGAAGATGACGTGCACGCCCTGCTGGTACTGGCTCAGCGCGAGCTCCTTTCCTTTCCCCGGATTGCTGAACGCTTCGGGTGTCACGCCGGCGTACTGGGACAGCACCTCGCAGTCGGGGCACACGTGCTTTACGCCAGCGATGTAGCCCATCTCGAACTTGTGGATGAGCGGAAAGTTCATTCCGCCCACAAAGCCAAGCTTCTTGGATGGGCTGACGAGCGCCGCGAGCGCGCCGACGAGAAACGAGCCCTGCTCCTCCCGAAACTTGAGCGCGGCGACATTCGGTGGCGGCAGGATGGGGTTGCCGTCCTTGTCGCTGGACACGGAGAAATCCACGCCGGCGAAGTTCGTGGCGGGATATTCCTTTCCAAGCTGCGCGAGGTCGTCGGTGAAGATGAAGCCGACGCCGACGACGAGATCCATTCCCTCCGCCGCGAGCAGCCGTAGCCCCGCCTCGCGGTCGGAGCCCTCGCCGGGTTCGATGAATCGCACTCGCACACCGAGCTCACGCTCCGCCCGTTCGGCACCGAAATAGGCGCCGTCGTTGAACGACTTGTCGCCGCGTCCCCCCATGTCGAACACGATGCCGACGTCGATCGCGTCGCCCGACGGCGGCTCGGCCGCGCCGGATGGCGTGACGAAGAGGAGGGCGACGTGCGCCACGAGGAGGACGGCAACGAACAGGAGCAGCTTTCGCATGGTGCGGAAAAGTCGTTCGGGGAGCAGGGAGGGGCAAGAACACCAGGTGACAGGGGACAGGGCACAGGGAACAGGAGTGCCTTTGGACACCATCATCTTCTCGCCTCGATTCGCTCCCCTGTTCCCTGTTCCCTGTCCCCTATTCCCTGTTCCTCTCGCCCTCTCGTCCAGTAGTTTCCCC
>JBKJMP010000522.1:0-6126 GCA_046596395.1 Gemmatimonadaceae bacterium | reverse complement strand
ATCAACGGCAACAGCCTCGTGTACGGCCTGAGCAGCGGGATCGGCAGCGGCTGGAACGGCTCGTACGAGGGCGCGGTTGACAATATCCGCATCGGCTACGGCAATACGGACGTGACGTTCAACTTCGAGACCGACGCTGTCGTCGCGACGCCGGAGCCAGCGTCGATCGTCCTCCTCGCCACGGGTCTTGTCGGCATCGCCGGCTTCGCTCGTCGTCGCCGGAAGGCCTGAGTCTCGAAGTGGTTCAGACACGAAAGCCCCGGTATGGTGCTGGGGCTTTCGTACGTCAGGGACCTCTGTGCTCCAACCCGCCGTGCACGTACGACGGACTCTCACTTCGCCGCTTGAGCCCCGTCGCTTCGTACTCGATGTAGCGCTGGGTCCGCGTGCCGGTCATCCAGCCCATGATGCCACTGATCAGGCCTTCGAGGGTGACAGTCAGGGTGGCGCGGCTTCCGTCACCGATGGGAATTACCTGACCACGGGACTACAGCGCGGCGGGTTCGGACGCGACGTTGACGGGCGGCACGAACCCGGTCGGTGCACCTGTGGTGCGCTGCGAGCGTGAGCGGATGTTCGTGAAGACTTCCGTGAGGGTCGGGGGATTCACGACGCCGAGATGCGAGCCGGGGCGGAACGCACAGTTGGCCTTCGGCACGTACTTCCGCACCACGGACTCGATGCCCGCGTGCGACACGCCCTGCCAGTAGCCGTCGTTATCGGCGATGAGGACTTCCGCCGTCGCCTCCCAGGGGCGCGTGATCCGCTGCGCGACGTGGCGCGCGATGTCGCCGAGTTGGGCGGTAGAGACGTAGGCCCACTGGAGGCCCATGCACCAGAAGCGCGACTCCACGTCCGCCTTCAGCACCGTGCGCACCTGAGCGCCCTCACGCCACGTGTTCGACGCGGCCACTTCCGGATTCATGACCTTGAGCAGATTGTGGTTCGGGTAGGCAAACCACGGATGCCCGTACGCCTCGACGCCATTCATCGGGTAGAAGACGTTCTGCCACACCGTCGGCTTGTAGTGGTCCGGGGCGCACGACACCCACGCGAGGTCGATGCGCTCCTCCAACTCACCCGCGGGAAACGCCGACGACACCGCGAGAAAGTCGTACAGGCCATTGCTCGAGCACACCACCATGATGCGACGAAAGCGCTCGAGCATCGCGATCAGGTCGTCGCGGAGCCGGGCGAGCTTCTCGTCGGTGTTCGGGACAGTGTACTTGTCCCAGATCGGCTGCGATGCGGCGAAGGCTGGCGTGAACAGCGACTTCATGTACATGCGCGTGCCGAACACGCGGGCGAGGCTCGGCAATCCCATCCGCATCTGTCCAGCGACGCCGCTGATACCCGGGACGAAGTACATGCCCAGGTCCGACGTGCGCGGATCGCCGATCTCTGCGACGTCGTCATAAAACGCGCGGTAATCTGCGAGCGAGCGCAGGTACGCATCGAGGAACCGCGGGCCGAAGCGGCCCACGGCGTGTGCGCGCGTCGGCTGGGCGGTTGTGGACATACCCTACCTCCCCTCGAGCGTTGTCTTGCGCTGCGCAAGCTCGCCCTTGAGCGCGTCGTGCACCTTGCCGATCACGCGGCCGCGGATGTTGAGCAGGCCGCCGGGAAGATTGTCGAAGCGGAGGCGCTGCACCGTCATGTAGTAGACGCCCTCGCCATTCGGCGCCTCCGGCCGATCCAGCACCGTGGTCAGGTGGAATGCGCCGAGGAAGTAGTGGCTCGCGTAGATCTGCTTGTTGCTGAAGAGGGCGAAGCGCGCGCCAGGCGGCTGGTACACGGACACGTGGTTGATGCTCAGGATCGGGCGGAGCGAGTTGATGCGATCGTCCGCCCAGTAGATCGCATCAGTGACGCCTGAAAGTGATGGACTGGGATATCCTGCCACGTACTGGTGGAACGCGGGCACGTAGTCGAACAGATACGGCGACTGCGCGAGGAGCTCGGCGAATGCCTCGGAGGCGCTGCGCGTCTTCTTCTGGTCCGCGTACTCGACCATGGCCGACGTGCCGCCGCGGCGATAGTTGTTGACGTAGACCGCGGACTCCTTGCGCACCATCGCTTCCACCTGGTGGCGCGCCGTGGACGACGACCAGTCCAGTCCGCGGAAGTCCTCGATGTTGTCCGCCGGCATCTTCACGTCGCACTGCCCCGGTCTGCACTTCCTGAGCGCGTCCATGTCGCTCGCCTCGACCGCGAAGGCGCGGACGTCATTCTCCGTCGCCGGCGTGTTGAAGATGCCGAACGCGTGTCGGCCGGGCCCGCGCAGGAAGGACGGGAGGTCGCGCATGCGCCGTAGCACCGCTTCGCGCGACACGTCCACCGCGACGATACCGAACAGAGCGACCTCGTCCCCATTCCTGGTGGGGAGCACCTTGGTGACCACGGCGCCCTGGCGCGCCTGCTCGATCTCCGCCGCGGACAACCCGATGTAGCGCTTGAGAAAGCGCGCCGGCTCGGCGGGGTTGGGGGCATCCTGTGCGTGCGTCGGCGCAGCCGCACTCGTGGCAATCGCGACGAGCGAGACGATCATGGCCGTGGCGAGTCGCGAGGGGATCAGCGAATACGAGCTGCCGAGCACGATCTACCTCCGGGAAGTGAAGACAACCGCAACTACACCGATGCGCGACCAGCACCCGCCTCCGCCGCGTCCCCTGGCTGAAGCGCCGGCGAGCGGAGGTGGGCAAGGATCAACGGAAACACGTCACGCGAGGCATTCCGGCCGATGATGCAGTCCATGTCGCCATAACCGGGCACCACGGTGCGCGTGTACCGGTCGCCGCCGTTCGCCTCGCTCAGGACATCGAGCGTGGTCTCCGTGCTCGACGGCAGGAAGCAATGATTCCGCTCCCCATGGATGTAGGTGATCGGAATCGCGAGCCGGTCGAGGTTACGGATGTACGAGGTCCCATCCATGTGAACCGCGTGCCCCTGGCGTACCATCCGCGCGAGCTGGTCGAATGCAGTGAGGCTCGTCACGCCGAACAGCTCGTGCATCGAGTCGTGCATTGCGCGGCTGAGCTGCTCGTGCTCGAACAGCGGGCCGTACATGAACGTGATGCGGCGACACACGCGGCTATCGCAGGCCTCCTCCGTCGGGATGATGCGCAGCGCCGCGTCGAAGACCCGGGAGCGCCACCCGTGCTGCTCGGTGCGCGCGGTCAGCGACTGCTTCCCCATCGCCTTGAGCATCTCCGGCAGGTGCAAGCCGGACTTGATTCGCGCCATGGGCGGCGTGAGCGGGTGCAGTCCCATCTGGAGGCATACCGCCGACCGAACGCCTGGCATGCCGTCCACGAGCGCCATGTGGAGCGTGAGCGCACCGAATGCCTGCGCCACGACGTCGATCGCCTCGGCGCCCGTCTCCTCGCGCACGCGCTCGACAGCGGCCGGCAGGTCGAATGCCGCGACCTGATCGGCGTCGACATCTCCCTCCGACGCCGGCAGGTCGATGCTCGCGCGGTGGTCGAGCACCCACACGTCGTGTCCGGCTTCGTGCAGATACTCCACCAGGTTGGTGTCCACCAGGTCCGTCGAGAACACGCGCCCCGACATGCCGATACCGGGCACGAGGAGCACGGGCGACCCTGCACCCGGATAGTGGAGCAACTGCAGCGCGACGCCGTCCCTGGCCGTCACGAAATGATGCTCTGCCGGTTCGGTACGCAGCTCGCGCAGGGTACGCGGCGCCGCGTCGGGATCGAGCACGCTGCGCGGCGCGAGCACGCCGCCATACGTGTCGTAGAGCGCCCCAGCGAAGAAGCGGCCAAAGTCGGTCGCGGCTTTCAGCCGCCGCACCAGGCTGCCGGCACCCGTGATCTTGAAGGTCCGCATCTGCACGGCGAAGTCCTTCGGCAGGATCCGGAGAAGGCCACGCCCTACAATGGGACCCGTGTCGTTCAGCCCCTCGTGAATCGTGACGAACAGGGTGGACGTGTCGGGCCAGATGTCCATTCCCTTGTCATCGCGCACGTGCTTGAAGCCGTGGAGGAAGAAATGATGCCCCCCCTCGGTGGTCATCGGCATGCGATACGTCATGCGACGCGCGCGCACGTCGTCGGGGTCCTTCGTCAGCAACTCGAACGCGCCATGCGTGACGCGAATGGGCCGCGGCGACAAGCCCGGCGCGGTGATGATGCCGTGCAGGTGCGCCTCATGGCGCGGGTTCCGCAGCATCTCGTCGAGATCGTCGGAGCTGATCGTCGCCGTGAAATCCAGCTTGCTCTTCTCCGCCTCGGCCGCCTTCGCGGCCACGCGAAAGTCCGCGCTCACGTCAGTTCCCAAGGCCACGAAGCCTCGCATCGTTTCCGTGAACTCGATGCCGACGCGCCGTGGGGCGATCTGCGTCCGCGGTGCCGACGGCAGGTCATAGACGAGATGCGCCCCTCGCTCCTCGGCGATCAGCGCGGCCGTGCGCTCGGCGAGCGCCGAGATGGTCAGGAAGGGGTTCACGCCGAGCGACCGCGGCATGACCGCGCCGTCGGAGACGTAGAGTCCGCGATGGATCTCGGATCCGGACGTTCCGGAGAACACGCGGCCACGGTCGTCCACCACGCCATCCTCGGCCGTCTCGGCCATGGCGCATCCGCCGAGCGGATGCACCGTAACGAGATTCTTGCCGAGCGCTTCGGTCCAAGTAGGGTTTTTGATGTACGTCGCGCCGAGCGCGTCGGTGGCGCGCCGCAGTTCGCCATTGATGCGCTCGAAGATCGATTGCTTGCCGCAGTCGGGCCAGTCGATGCGCACGCGGTCGTCCACGAGCGACATCTTTCCGCACGAGTCGTCGTGCGCCATGACGAGAAATGTCTGCGTGTTGGCGACGGCGCCCGTGCTGATGCCAGGAATCAGCGCCTTCATCTCGCGCATCTTCTCTTCGGCGAACACCTGCATGTCCGACTCAGCATGCTGGCCCAGCATGCGCGCGGCCATGAACAGCGACGACGCGAGCATCGGCGCGAGGGTCGAGGGAATCACCCCCTCCTCGATGATCATGCCATCCTCGAGCTTCTCGGTGTTCCGCAGGTCGATCAGGCTGGTGATGCAGGGACCCGGCCCTCCCTGTCGGTGACTGCCGACGCCGATGCCGTGGATGGGCTGATCGGCGTTGTACGCGAAGCCGAGGACGTCCCCGTTGCCGGTGAACGAGTGCCCGACCTTGTCGGAGAGCGGCAGCCCGGCGTCGCGCGAGCGCAGGAGAATCTCCGTGCTGCCGAGGCTCCCGGCGGCGATGATGACCGTCTCCGCGGCGACGAACATCGACGTCCGGCGAAACCTGCGGATCTCGCTGCCGCCGACCTCGAACCGCACCAGCCACCGCTTGCCTTTTCGCTCGAGCCGACGCACTGCGCAGCCGGTGAAGATGTCCGCGCCATGGTTGTTCGCGTCAGGCAGGTAGTTCATGAGCAGGGTGTTCTTTGCCCCCGTATTGCACCCACCCACGCAGTTCCCGCAGTTGTTGCACGCGTGCTGCTCGATGCCCACGTGGTTGACCCCGTCCGCGAAGGAGACGGTGATGGGGGGCTGGAAGACCGGCGCGCCCATGTGCTTGGCCGAGCGGCTCATCGCCTGGAGCTTGTGCGGCTGCGCGAGGTGCGACGGAAACGACATCGGACGCAGCATCTCCAGCGCGTGAGTCACGCCGGCGGCGAGGCGCGTCTCGCGGTCAGCGCGAATGGCGTCCGGCCACTTCCTGTCGAGCCACACCCGCTCGTCCGGCAAGATGGCAACGTTGGCGTTGATCAGCGACGTACCGCCGAGCCCACAGCCCACGAGCACCGAGATGTCGTGGTTGACATGGAAGTCGTACAAGGCATTGGGCGAACCCACGCGGCGGTTGCCGAAATCCATCTGGACCTCGCGCATCGCCTCGAGCGGGCCCTCGGGGAAATCGCCGGGTTGGCGCTCGTCGCCGCGCTCGAGGACGCACACCTTGAGGCCAGCGCGTGCCAGGCGGCTGGCATTGATGGCGCCGCCGTACCCGGAGCCGACGACGACGACGTCGTACTCCTCGGACATGCGGTCGAGCGGGGTCGCGATGTACGTCATGCGGAGGGCTCCTGCTGCGTCAACATCCAGGGCGGTGGAACGCCCGAAGCTGCTGGGGTGACTGTG
>JBKJMP010000518.1:0-8636 GCA_046596395.1 Gemmatimonadaceae bacterium | reverse complement strand
GGCGAACGGCCGCTCACGCTCGCGCTGAACGGCCTGCTGGCGCTGGCACTGGCGCGCCTCATTCTCGGTACGCGCGTCACCACGTTCCCCCCGTTTGCCATGCGCGGCGTTGCCACGGCGATCGGACTGTGGGTTGCGATTGCCGTCGCGATGGTGCTGATCGTCCGGTGGAAGTCATGGTATGGCTACGTGGCGGAATGGTGCCAGCACGGCTCGGCACACGTGTACCGGCAACTCTCGCACGCCGCGCGAATGTCCAGGGCGGCGACGTCCACCTCCGACCGCGCCGTCGTGCTCTCGCTTGGGGCACTCGGCGTCGCGCTCGTGCTGCTCGCGCTGACGTCATTCGATGCGGTGTTCAACGGGGTGATGCTCGGCGTCGTCATCGCGCTCGCGTGGGCTGGCCTGTCGGTTGCGGTCACGAGTGTGGCACCGAAGAGCTCGACGGTGGGAATGCGCTGCCTCCAGGGACCGTGGGGTGCGCTCGAGGCGTCGCTGGCGCTCGACCTCTCGTCGTCCACGGGCCGCAAGCTCGCCGGTGGCATGGCCACCGTGCTGCTCGTGTGCTGGCTCGCGGCGATCTCACCGCTGCTCTACCTCATGGTGCTCGGCATCGGTCTAGTAGTCGGAATCGCAATGCGAGCCACGCGTCCGGCCATCGGAGCGGCGGCGCGCACGGCAGCATTGCTTGGGCTCCCCATCGCGGCGCTCTCCGCGCAGAGTGACTCGCATTCCGCGGCGGCGCTCGCCCTCGCGCTCACCGTCGGCCTGTTCGTGATTCGCGGTGCGACGTCGCTGCGGCAGGGCGAAGTCAAGACTGCGGGCGCGCCGACGGCGAGACTCGCGCTGATCGACCTGGTCGGCGCAATGCTGCCCATCCTGCTGCTCACGCCGCTGCTGCTTACCGACGTCGGGCTCTTTCTCATCGTCGTCGTACCCATCGTGCTTGCGGGATACGTCGCGTCGAGCGTCTTCCGTTCCTCGCTGAGCCGCAAGCTGCTCGCCTCGGTCGTTGTCGCACTCATAGGCGCCACGCTCGCCTGGCGACTCGTCGGACTGCCGACCCAGGAGATCCTCACCGCGCCCGCCGCCCACGTGGACGCGCGCGTGCAGGACCTCCAGAAGATGTTCGGCGTCGAGAAACTTGCTCCCCTCCGCCGATCGCTCGCGAACGTAGCCGCCCGCGGGCTCGCGGCGAGCGACCAGACTGCCGCCGAGCGTGCGCTGGCACTCGCGGGTCCAGGTGAGACGCGTGAGTACCTGCTTCGTGCGATCGAGCAGACGTGGGGAACGAAGGCGTATGCGGCCGGCGGTCTCGTCGGCTCCGGACTCGGCGAGAGCCCCATCGGCGGGCGCGGCATCGCCGAAGCCGTCGCGTATGCGGAGAACAGCTTCGCGGTGTTCGTGCTGTCGGAGAACGGTGCGCTCGGTGGATTGGCGGTGCTCGCCTGCTACTTCATGGTCGTCTGCGGGACCCTGCTCCTGCTCTCGCATCGGCGAGACCTGCTCATCGGAGAGCGCAATCACGCGATGCGCGGCCTTCTCGTCCTGAGCCTCGGACTGCTCGTGCTGCCCGCGTGTTACGTGGCGCTGTCGAATGTCGGCGCGCTGCCGATCACTGGGCAGAACATGCCGTTCATCGGCCTCAACGCGTGGAGCGACGTGCTCTTCTGCACGGGAATCCTCAGCTTCTTCCTCGTCGCGGCGCTGCGTCTCAACTCCGAGGCGCTCGGCAGCTTCGCGCCGACCGTCGAGACTCCCGCGGTCGCGGTGGAGGCAGCATGAAGACGAACCCATTCCGCGATGCGCTCACCTTCGAGGCCGTGCTGTGCGCCCTCTTTGCCGTTGCGGTCGCCGCATGTGGCTACGCGGTGCTCGGCGCGCGCACCGACTTCGACTCGCAGAACGACCTGAGCCTTCGCACGCTGGCCACCGAAACGCGGCGCGCGCTCACGGGCGACGAGGTGCCGCTGGCGACGCTCGTGCAGGCGCAGTGGATCGTGGGCGCCGACACGGTGAATGCGGACTCCATCGCGTTCGATCCACAGCGCGAGCTCATCCCATCGGCGACGCACGGCGGATTCCTCTCCGATCAGGTGGCGGCATTCAACCGGTCGCAGCGTCGCGCGGCGTGGCTGGCGATGGTGAATCCAGACAGGATCGCATCCTCCGGCGGCCATGCGGGATTCATCAGCAGCGGTGGCATCCTCGATGACAGCGGCTCGCGCGACATCATCGTGGACCCCGCCGCGCTCACGGTGCCGTCGCCATTCGCGGAGCGCGCGTGGCGCGCCGTGCTCGCGCGCGACTCCCGGCGGTACAGCGGCATCCTCCGCGCGCAGGACATCATCGAGCCACAGACGCCCGAGCGCCTTGCACGCCCGGACGTGCGCGGCGTGCACTGGTGCACGGCCGTGTCGCGCGTCCGTAAGCGGACGACGGACATCTACTGCGGCTCGCTCGCCGGCCTGGACATCGAGCGCAACGCCGAGCTCACCATTCACGCGGCCTCCGATGCCGGTGGTGAGCGTACGGTGTCGCGCGGGATCGCCCGCCGCATGTGGCGTAACGGGGCGGAAGTCTCGCTCGAGCGCGATCCCCTCGGCGTCGGCGACGTGCTCTACACGCGCACCGCCGGCGCGATGATCCCGTCGAATGCGGTGAGCGGCATCATCGCCGGCACCAGCGTGGTGAACGGGCAGCGTCGCTTCCTCGTGACCAATGGTCCGCTGCGCTCGCTGGCCATCGCGCTCGCGCGCGGAACGCCGACCACCACCGGCACCGACTCGATCGTGCTCGCGCTGCACGGCGGGCTGACCAGGCAGATCGATTCGGCAACGTCGCGCTTCCTCCAGGCGCATGGGGAGGTGGAGCGCGTGGAGGTCGTGGTGCTCGACGGCTGGAGCGGTGGCGTGCGTGCGCTCGCCGGACGCTCGCAGCTCGGTCCACTCGCCTACGTGCCTGGCTTCGAGCCCGGCTTCGTCGGTTCGCTCGTGAAACCAATCGTCGCGACCGCGATCCTCTCCGAGCAGCCGTCGCTGCATGGCCTCGTCGTCGACGCGACCGAGGGCGAGATGGTCCGTGAGGTGGGCGGCGTTCGTCTCCGGACGCCGTTCAGCGCCGGTCACACCACCGGGCGCATCGACCTTCCCACCTTCCTCCAGGTCTCGAGCAACAAGTACGCGGTCGAGCTGGTATTCGCGAGCCTCAGGCAATCGTCGCCGCGCGGAATCGCGTTCGATGGTGAAGGCAACATTGCCCTCGGCCTTCTCGAGCGCAGCGCCATCGCGAACGGCTTGCTGAAGGTGTTCGACGTCCAGCCCGGTGGCGACAAGTCGGGTGAGCGCGATCCTGGCGTGTGGTGGAAGCACCAGCGGACGAAGGAGATTCTTCCCGCGATGCGCGCCCAGAACTGGTACTGGCCATGGGCGTCGCGTCCCTCGCTCTTCGTGAGCCGTACCGTGGGCGCGAGCGTGGCCGATTCGCTGCGCGGAACCGACGCGTCCACCATCGCCCGGTTCGCGTACGGGCAAGGGTACAACGAGTGGACGCTCCTTGGCGCCGCACAGGCGATCGGTCGCGTGGTGACGGGGCGCGCAGTCACGGCACACATGCTCGAGCAACCCACGCCCGACTCGTCGCTCGCATTCGCCTGGCGCAACGCCGCGTGGTCCGGGGACATCCGGAAGGGGCTCCGTGCAGTCGCGCGCGACGGCGGTAGCGCGGAAGGTCTCGAGGGCAAGTTCGAGAAGGCATTCGGCACGCGACCCGTCGCGATCTATGGCAAGACCGGCACGGCCCAGACCGACGACAAGGACCTCCGCGCCGATCGCAATGCACTCGGCTTCTTCCTGGTCGTTGGGCCGCAGGCCGAGGCAGCGCCGGATTGCGGGATCGCCGTGGCGCTGGCGGTGGACTATCGCACCAGGCCCGAGCGCGCACGCGCACACCGCGAGTTTGCGGAGACGGTGATCGCGCCGCTGCTCGCGAAGCACTGGGGGGAGCTCGTCACGTGTCGGCGATAGTCGCTCAGCGTGCGTTGACGGGATGGTTCGTAACCGCTGTCGCCGCCGGTGGGACCGTCCTGTTCGCGTTCGACGATGGCGCGGGAACGATCGGCGCCGCGTTCGTGATGCTGGCGTACTTCGTTGCGGTCGGACGTCGCGTGCGCTGGCGCTTCGGTGAGGATGCCGCGGACTCGCTCTACTTCCTCGGCTTCCTGTTCACCGTGTCGCTGCTCGCGTTCTCGTTCCTGCGTCTCGACGGCAGCGGCAAGGCGGGATTGGAGAGCGTGCTCGCCGCCGTGGGGCAGGGGCTGCTCCTCACGGTGTGGGGACTGCTCGGCCGGCAGGTTGCCATACTGCACTCCGGCACGGCGGACCACGTCGTTCCGGTCGAGCCAGCCGTCCTTGCGCAGCCCGTGTTGCAGGCACCGTTGTCGGACGAGCGTGCGGAGCCGGCCATCCGTGCTGGGACGCCTGCCGACGACGCCGTGCGCGAGGCGTCTGCCGCGGCGCGGAAGCTCAAGGTCGTGGCGGCGCAACTCGAGCGCGCCGCGTCGGCGCTGTCGCGGGCGGGGACGACGATCGCCACGAGCACGTCGGTGCTCGTCGAATCCGTCGAGCAGTCGTCGCAGCACATCGCTGGCGCGTCGATGCAGTCGGCGAAGGACATCACCGCCGCGGCGCAGCGGATTCGCGATCAGCTCCAGGATGGCGTCGGCGAGATCACGAGCTCGTTCGGCGCCGTCGCCGGCACGCTCGACAAGCACGGGAAGCTGCTGCGCGACGCGACGGAAACCGAGGCGAACGCCGCTCTCGCGAGCCTCCGCAAGCTCAACGCGCTCGGCGAGGAATCGCGCGCCCTTGCGACAACGGCCACGCAGGCGATGCGCGCGAACGCGCGTCTCCTCGCGGAGCAGGCCAGCGCCATTCCCGACCCCAGCTTCCCGATGGCGCAGTACGCAAAGGCGCTCACGGAGGCCGCGCGCGCCATCAAGGAGTCGGGGTCAGAGTCCGCGCGCGCCGCCCAGACGATCACCGCGGGACTCGGCGACCTCGGCAAGCGAATGCGCGCAATGAGCGAGGAAACCGGCGGGGTGATGGATGCCGCGAAGGAAACGCTCGTGAAGACGCGCAACCACTTCGAGCTGTTCCGGAAGCTCGAGGAGGAATACGTGGCGCTCGTCGAGGAGGTCTCGCGCCGCGCGTCGAAGGAGACGCCACGGAAATGACGAGACGTCGCGCGCTCATCGGCTTCACGGAGGCGGAGCTGGGATTCGTGATCGCGGCGGTCGTCGCGTTCACGGCTGCGGCGGAGATGCGTGTCGAGAAGCCGCCCGCGGCTCAGCCAGTTGCGGTCGCGTCGCCAGAGACGGTGTTCGTGGAGCGGCCGGCGCCGGTCGTCGCCGCCGATACGCCAGCCGTCGCTGAAAAGGCGCGAGATCAGTGGGCGAGCAATCGCTTTCGCCGAGGCTGCGCGGAAGTCGAGGGGAAGGGGCTTGCTCGCGTGCCCATCGGAGTCATCGACGTCGATGGTGTGAACCTGTACCGCATCGGTGATCGATCTCTCTCGCTGCGCGACCTCGAGGAAGTGCTGGCGCCGCTCGACAGCGAGGCCAGGGCGAACATGTGCCGGTACACGCTCCTGTTCCGGCCGAATGCGAACGTTGGTGCGACCGAGCTGTTACGCGCCGAGGAACCGTTCTCGGGGCGCTTTTACAGGGAACATCGAATCCGGTGACGAACGACTCTGACCCCGGCTACCGCAGTCGGCTCGTGCTCGCGTACGTCGAGTCGCTGGCGCCCGCGCTCACCGATGAGGAGACCGCGAGCGTGACGCGGCTTCCCGGCGACCTGCGGACGACGCTTGCGTGGGTGCAGCTGCGGCGGGGAACACTCATGGCGGCGCCGCCGATTGCCGAACCGAGGCCGCAGCGCGCGCGCCAGCTTCTCATTGCGGCGGTGCTGACGACCTTATTGTTGATGATACCGGCAGGCTTGTGAGATGGAGCAGCGTTGCGCTTGAGGTGAGGCTACTGAAGTCACCGCTCGAGGACTGAAAGGCTATCAACGCCCAATCGCTCGCGCAGCAATGCCGAAGAGCGCATCAGGATGTCACGGCGGGACGCTGGGCGCGTGTCCTGGGCGAAGCGAACGAAGAACGCCGGCCGCGAAGGCACGGAGTCGGGGGAGAGGAGATCGAGTCGCGGGGTGTAGGAAACCCCCTCTATTTCAGGGAACGCGCACACGAGCTCGCGCGCTGCCGTCGAAAGTCGCAGGCTGTCCTGACGGCGGCTGGACTGGGTCGCCGAATCGCGCGCGGAGAGTGTGAGCGAGATCGCCCGGAGGATGTCGCGCTGCACGTCCCCCTGAAAACGGTGGAGGTCCTCCGCTGAAAGTTCACTCTGCACGACATCGAGGCGAACGCCGCTGAGTCCATGACGTGGGAGCGCAGCCCGGAGGGAGTCGATGCCGGTTGAGTCTATCGGGTGTCCGGCGACGTAGACCTTCAGCACCTCCTCGCCCCGTTCATGGTCATGCTCCCATTGCGGAGCGGCTCGGCCGGGCGCCACGACCTCCTGTTCGACGAAGTTGGTGATCCGCCTCTGTTCGCGCACTCCGCGCACGGCATCGTAGAAGAAGTAGAGGCTGGGCAGGGTTGCGGCCACGGCGACGACCGCCACCATCCGCCGCTCGCGCTGGCGGGCCTCAGCGGTGGCCTCCTCGTGGTGGGGGAAGCGGAGCAACCGAACCACAACGAAGGTCGAAAGCGCGATAAAGACAGCATTCAGGCTATAGAGGTAGAACGCTCCGAGAAAGATCGCCCAATTTCCGGTGGCGAGGCCAAACCCCGCCGTGCAGAGCGGCGGCATCAGGGCGGTGGCGATGGCGACGCCAGGAAGCGCCAGGCTTTGCTGCTTACGCGACCCCGCGACGATGCCCGCAACGCCTCCGAAAAACGCGACCCCCACATCCAGCAACGTCGGGCGGGTGCGGGCGATGATCTCGCTGGTTGGCATCGCCAGAGGAGAGAGGGCGAAGTAGGCCGCGCTCAGGGCGATGGTAAAGATGGTCGCCAATCCCAGCTCGCGAATCGAGCGACGGAGGAGGTCTCGATGCGTAATGCCCATGCCGAGGCCCACACCCAGAATTGGACCCATCAGCGGCGAGATGAGCATCGCCCCGATGATCACGGCCACCGAGTTGACATCGAGGCCAATGCTGGCGAGAAGCGCCGAACAGGCGAGTAGCCAGAGATTCTCGGAGGTGAGCGATACCCCCGATGTGACCCGTAGGATCGTGCCTTCCACGTCCGTGCCGGCCCGGAGGGCGAGACGTTGACGGAAGTACCGGAACTGCTGAAAGAGCGTCATTGCCTCGTGAGCCGGAACGAATGGATGTAGCAGCGTACGAAGAGGGATGCTGCCGAGGCGGTCACCGAGAAGTCATGAGTGGCTGGCTCCGTTCTCAGCGTGCGCTAACTCCGCACGCGGTTGAAACGAACTTCCCGCGACAAGGTACGAATGTCATCGCGCAAGGCAATCACCTCATTCCGAAGCAACGCCACTTGATTGGCCCCTGCCAATTCGGCGTCGATGCTGTCGGCGTCGCGGCCGACGAAGAAGGTGGCGAGCGCTGCCGTGACATAGCCGAAGATCCCGAAGGCGTACAGCGCCAGAAAGACGCACAGTACACGCTCCTCGGCCGTCTGCGGCCAGTACTGCGAGCCCATCGTCGTCATGATCATCGTGGTCCACCACAGCGACGCGCCGTAACTGTGCGGGCCGCCGAGTGCCTCGTTCTCGAATGCGTACATCCCGGCAGCGCCGGCGAAGGTGACCAGCACTGTGAGCGCAATCACATACCCGAAGCCCCGTCGGCTCAGGCTCGCGCTCAGCGCCTTCATCCCCCGGTTCAGGGAGCTGACGACGCGGACCAGACGCAACCCCCGCCCGGCCCTGGCCAGGCGGAGGAGCCGAAACGCACGGAAGACGCGAAAGATCCGCAGCGCGGGGATCAGCAGCGAAATGGCGGTCAGCCAATTCTCCCTGAGGTAAACGACCCGGTCCGGGGTCAAGACCAATTTCAGGACGAAATCGAGAATGAAGACGACCCAGATCATGATGCCGAGAGAATAGAACAGCAAACTCTCGCCCCGAATCAACTCCATGACCAAGAGCACCAACCACACGAGCGCGAGAACTAGCATCGGCATTTCCAGCCAACCCTCCAGACGTTGAAGCAGCTCGTTTCGCTCCCGTTTCAGCACCTCGGGGTCTGTAGCCGTCACGTCAGGATTGTCGCTCGTAGCCTCGTGGCTCATCTGGTGTCCCCGCGTTTCACCCACCCCCACGCCCTCCTTCCGCCGAAAGAAACTATGGAATGATCGTCTTCTTCTGCGGCTCCATCCGCACGATCCACAACCCGTTGTACATGTCGTTCACGTACGCGAGACCGTTTCGCACCACGACACCCCACGTCATCGCCGTGTTCGGCACCTTGCCGTCCATGTCGGCGGTGTTGACGTGCGACATCTCGCGCGCCTGCGCGCGCAGGTCCCCCTTGAGCTCACCCGAGATGTCGAACGTGCGAAAGCCCGCGTTGTACGCACCCATGTAGAGCGTGTCGCCGGCA
>JBKJMP010000280.1:0-7740 GCA_046596395.1 Gemmatimonadaceae bacterium | reverse complement strand
GTGGCTGCTGCCCTACGTCCGCGACGTCTACCTCCTGACCGACGAGCGTGACTGCGCGGACTGCGTCGAGACCGCGATCCGCGACCTCGCGATGATCGGGTTGGACCGGGTGGCCGGCGTCTTCGACGCGGATGCGCTGGCCGGTCGGTCATTGGCGACGGTGGCGCAAGTCACGCCCGCGGAAGCAGCGACGCTGATGGAGCAGGGTGAGGCGATCATCGTGGATGTGCGCGGACGCGCCGAGTGGAAGGCCGGCCACATCCCCGGCGCTCTCAACATCCCCGTTGGGTACCTGGCCGAACGCATCGCCGAGCTGCCGGCCGACCGGCCGTTGATCCTTCAATGTCAGGGTGGCGCCCGCTCGGCCATCGCTGCGAGCGTGCTGCAATCGAGCGGACGGGCCAGCGTCCTGAACCTCGTCGGGGGGTACGCCGCATGGGGACGAGCACTGCTGCCGGTGGAGCGCGGCGACGTTTTCGGCGCCGACGCAGCCGATTCGTTCGCCGCCACCGTGCCAGTGCCCACGACGTCGTTTGCGGCGCCCGCCGGCCTCCGGTAGAGATGGACCACTCAGTTGAATAGAGGAGTGACGACAGTGGCCAAAGCCCCCCTCACCACCGAGATGGTCGAGATGGTCGCCGAGCGGTTCCATGCGCTCAGCGAGCCGGCGCGGCTGCACATCATGCAGGCGCTTCGCGGTGGGGAGCAGACGGTCGGTGAGCTGGTCGAGGCGACCGGCCTGGCCACGGCCAACGTGTCGAAGCACCTCCAGCTCCTGCATGCCGCGGGATTCGTCTCGCGCCGCAAGGAGGGGTTGTACGTGTACTACGCGCTCGCCGGTGACGACGTATTTCGTCTCTGCGATCTCATGTGCGGCCGGCTTGCGACCGAGATGGAACGCCGGCGAAAGGTGTTCGCGGGGCGTTGACGGCCGACCACCCCTGGCATGCGAGTCACTCGCGATTCGGGCTCCGAGTGACGCGCTCGCTACAGGCGTCTCCGCCTCGGTTGCGAGGATCCACAGGTCGACATATGTTCCACATATGGAGGTACATATGGACCTTTCCAAGAAGACTACAATCCTCTTCTCGCCCGAGTTGCATCGCCGGTTGAGCGAGCTGGCCGAGCGACGGGGGGTGAGCCTGGGCGAGCTGGTGAGAGAAGCCTGTGCCACGGCGTACAGCATCGTGGATCAGGAAGATCGTGTCTCTGCCGTGCGCGCACTGGCCGTGCTGGACCTGCCGGTGGGGAGCCCGAGGGACTTGAAGCGCGAATCGGTGCCAGACGCCTCCACCCTCATGCCGTAGGCCCGTGATTGTGCTCGTGGATGCCAACGTGATGATGTACGCGGCCGGTGCGCCGCACGCGTACAAGCAGCCGAGCGTGCGCTTCCTGGAGCGCGTCGCCGCGGGGGAGATCGACGCGGCCATCGATGCGGAAACGCTGCAGGAGATTCTGCACCGCTATCGCGCCATCGGGCGATGGCGGGACGGGCGCCAGGTGTTCGACCTCGCGCGCCAGATCTTTCCGACCATCATTCCGGTCACCGCGGAGATCCTGGATGACGCGCGGCGGCTTCTCGACGTGTATCCGCGACTGATGGCGCGCGACGCGCTGCACGCTGCCGTCGCCATCGCGGAAAGGGTCGAGGCCATATACAGCTATGATCGCGACTTCGACGGCGTGGCCGGAGTACGCCGGCTCGAACCCTGAGTTCAGGAGATGGAGCGTCGGAGGTCGCTGGGTCTTGGCGGATTCATGGATTAAAGGGCCCAGATGCACTCCGCCGTCGTCAAACAGGCCTCAACCCCACAGTGGGATGGACGTCTTTGTGGGTTTGTGGTATTTTCCCACCAGACCTGAGGGAGGCGTTCCATGGCGACGGTTCTTGGAATATTGACGGTAGACAGCAAGGGGCGTGCGGTATTCCCGCAGAAGCTACGGGAAGCACTCGGCATCACCGAAGGCACGCAGCTTCTGGTCGAGCGAGAGGCGGACGGGCACGTCTCGCTCGTTGCGGCCGAGTTGGTGCCTCGGGACCAGATGTGGTTCCACTCCCCTGAGATGCGCACGCGGATGGCGCTCGCAGAGAGGAGTTTCGAACAGGCCCGCTCCACGCGTACCAAGGGCGAGGGAGAGACGCAGGCCCACTTGGACGGTCTCAAGGGCAAGCGATAGACCGTGGCCAGGAAGCACGAGTTCCTGAACGCGGCTTTCGCGGAGACGTTCGAGGAAGCATACGCGAAGCTGCAGACACCGCAGCAAGGCAGCTGCGACAAGGTGATCATCGCGCTCCTCAAGCGAGACCCAACGCCTGGCATGCGCGTGAAGCCGATCGAGCCCGACAAGCACTACTACGAGGCGCGGATCAACGACGGTGACCGCCTGATCCACCGTGTCCAGGCGGGCACTCTCTTCGTCTACGACGTGGTTACGCACGACGAGATCGCGAAGTACGGCAGAGGGCCGAAGAAGGACGTCAAGCGTTGAGACGCAGTCCGCGACCGCGGCATGAGAAGCCAATGCGTACTTCATTACCCGGCAGTCACCGTGTCACCCGGACCGCACTTCCAGTTTGCGTTTGCGATGGTATGCCGTTCCGCACCCAACGCGCTCGAGGCCCAACACGCGCAGGCACCAAAGTGGTGACGGAGGCACGGTGTGGCCGCCGCACCGCCACCGACGGCTCCTGAGGGCCGGGTGTACGTCTCAACCGGAGGGTTACGGCAGTCT
The DNA here is from genome assembly GCA_046596395.1 of Gemmatimonadaceae bacterium. Lineage (GTDB taxonomy): Bacteria > Gemmatimonadota > Gemmatimonadetes > Gemmatimonadales > Gemmatimonadaceae > AG11. The sequence continues at coordinate 5,007 of JBKJMP010000280.1, read as the reverse complement.
GAGCAGATCTTGCGGTATTCCGCAGCGACTCCAACCCTTCGTCCCGGATTCACCTGTGGGTGATGGAAGCCAAAGCGGCGAGAAGCGTCGCCCTGCCGACTGGGAAGTTTCGAGGCGTAGACGCCCGGAGCACCCGTGCCGACTCGTTCGTGAGGTTGCGGAGTAGGGCGGTTATTTCATACTGGGAGCACAATGCGCATACGCCTTCGCTTGATACTCGCCTGCCTTGCGGCCCCCGCCGCCATCTCTGCGCAGCAGCAGCCCCAACTCGGCACACGAACCGCCCCGGTCATCGAATCATCTGGCCGACGCTTCCGCGACCTCAATCGAAATGGCACCCTCGACCGCTACGAGGACTGGCGCCTCTCGCCGGCGACGCGCGCGCGCGATCTCGTGTCGCGCATGACGCTCGAGGAGAAATCCGGCGCGATGATGCACGGAACGGCGCGGAGCGTCGGGCCGATGGGTGGCGCAGGCGTCGGGGCGACGTACGATACCGCCGCCAGCCGCGCACTCATCGACGGCGCGAAAGTCACGAGCATGATCACGCGACTCGGCGGGGATCCCAGGTCGCTGGCCGAGCAGGGCAACGCCTTGCAGGAGATCGCGGAACGCGCGCGGCTCGGCATTCCGGTCACGATCAGCACCGATCCGCGCCACCACTTTCAATACGTGCTCGGCGCCAGCGTCACCGCTGGCCAGTTCTCGCAATGGCCGGAGCCACTCGGTCTCGCGGCCACGCGCGACGTCGCGCTCGTTCGGCGCTTCGGCGACGCGGCGCGCCGCGAGTATCGTGCGGTTGGCATCCACATGGCGCTCTCGCCGCAGGCGGATCTCGCCACGGAGCCGCGGTGGAGCCGCATCAACGGCACCTTCGGCGAGGATGCAACGCTCGCGTCGAACATCTCGCGCGCGTACATCGAAGGATTTCAGGGCGCGCGGCGTGGTGTCGTCGCCGAAGGGGTGGCAACGGTGGTGAAGCACTGGGTTGGCTACGGTGCCGCGCGCGAGGGATGGGACAGTCACAGCTACTACGGCCGCTTCGCGACCTTTCCGGGGAGGAACCTCGAGTATCACGCGCGCGCCTTCGCAGGCGCATTCGCGGCGAACGTGGCCGGCGTGATGCCGACGTACTCCATCCTCGATGGCGCCACGTGGCGTGGCCGTGCGGTGGAGCCGGTGGGCGCCGCGTTCAACCGCGCGCTCCTCACCGACGTGCTGCGTGGTGAGTTCGGCTTTCGCGGCCTCATCGTCACGGATTGGGCCATCACGAATGACTGCAACGCGCGCTGCCGCGACGGTGTGCCCGCGGGCGAGCGTGCGTCCTTCGGCGACGTCGGGATGCCGTGGGGGGTTGATCAACTGCCCAAACGCGCACGCTTCGTGAAGGCGGTGGCCGCTGGGGTGGACCAGTTCGGAGGCACCGAGGAGGCGGCCATGCTCATCGACGCCGTGCGCGCCGGCGAGCTGACCGAGGCGCGGCTCGATGCATCCGTGCAGCGCGTGATGTCGCTCAAGTTTGCGCTTGGCCTCTTCGAGAATCCGTACGTCGATGCCGAGCGCGCATCGCGAGTCGTGGGAACGGACGCCCTGCGCGCGGAGGGACTCGATGCGCAACGTCGCGCGCTCGTGCTGCTCGAGAACAAGGGCAACCTGCTGCCGCTGCGGACGTCGGCCAGTTCGCCACGGGTCTACCTCATTGGCGTGGACTCGGCTGCCGCCCGCGCAGCCGGACTCACGGTGGTGAGCGATCCGTCACAGGCCGACGTCGCGATCGCGCGGCTCGACGCCCCGTTCGAGACGCTGCATCCCGGGTGGGTCTTTGGCGCGATGCAGCACGAGGGCACTCTCGCGTTCAGCGCGGGCAACGCAGCGTACGATGCGTTCGCGCGTGTGAGCGCGATCGTGCCGACGATCGCGGTCGTGTACCTCGACCGGCCGGCGATCCTTACGCCGGTGCGTGACCGTGCGCGCGCGCTCGTGGCGAACTTTGGTGTGAGCGACGCGGCGCTCCTCGCCGTTTTGACTGGACGCGCGGGTCCCGCCGGCAAGCTGCCGTTCGAGCTTCCGTCGTCGATGGAGGCGGTGCTGGCGCAACGTTCAGACGTGCCGTATGACAGTCGCGCGCCGTTGTATCCGTTCGGACATGGGCAATCCTGGGCGACGACACAGGTCCCCGTTTCCCGAGCCCTTCGCCGTTCCGCGACTCCGAAGTAGTGTCGTGTTGGAAGTACGCAGACAGCGCTCGGCGCTGAGGGCGAGCGCGGGCGTGGGCCTCCAGCGGTGCGCAATGCAGAGCTCCAGCTTGAGCTCGGGCTGCAGCTCGAGCGCGATGTTGCGCAGTGCTCAAGGCTTCACGCTCGTGCTCGTGAATGGTCCGTCCATTTGCAACTCATTACACTAGCTAGCTATTATGATAGTTACATAATATAATAGGTAGCTGAGCCGCGGTTGGAATCCGGCATCGCTCACTACCCCCCTTCCGGCTCATGCCACGAGCCTGATGCGAATGATTATCGATCGGCACCGAGAGCAAGCCAAACTTCGCGATCTGCTGGCGCGGGGGTCCCCGCAACTCGTGCTGCTGACGGGTCGGCGACGCGTGGGAAAGACGTACCTCCTCAACCGCATCTGGCCGCCGGAGCTCGCGTTCTATTTTACGGCGTCCGAAACCACGCCGACCCAGAATCGACTCGCCCTCCTGGCCGCGTTTGCCGAGTGGAGTGGTGAGAGGCTGGTGCCAGAGGACTATCCGACCTGGCGGACCGTGTTCCGCCTGCTCGTCGAATACGCGGCGCCGACGCCGCTCGCGATCGTGATTGACGAGTTCCAGTATCTCGCGGAGTCGGAGCGAGACCTTGCGAGCGTGACCTCCGAGCTGAATGCCGTCTGGGAGAGGCATCGGGCCTCCCGGCCGATCGTACTCGTTCTCGCCGGCTCCGCCATCCGCACACTCGAGCGACTCAACACCGGCGGCGCTCCCCTCTATGGCCGCTTCGCGTGGCAGCACCAGCTCCGGCCGTTCGACTACTTCCACGCCGGGGAAATGTCCGGCTTCGCCGACCTGCGTGACCGGGCGTGCGCGTACGGCATCTTTGGCGGAACACCCCGCTATCTCGCCACCATCGACCCCACCCGGACGCTGGCAGAGAACATCCAGGTGCAGGTACTCGCACCGGGCGGAGAGGTACGCGACCTGGTGCGTACCGCACTGTTACAGGAGCAGGGGTTGCGCGACATCCCCAAGTACGTCGCCATACTCCGGGCCATTGGCCACGGGCGTACGACCGCCAACGAGATCGCCCTCGGCGCCGGCTTGCCGGCCGACACGCCGCTGAAGGACAAGCTCGAGCGGCTCGCCGCGCTCGACTACATCACGGGGCGCCGGAACCTCGACGCTCCCTCGAACGCGCCCTATCGATACCGCGTCTCGGATCCCGCGTTCCGGTTCTTCTACGAGTTCGTTGCCCCGTGGGAGAGCATGCTGGACACGCAGTCGACGTCGGCCGTGTGGGCCAACCACATCCAGGGCCAGCGCCTCGACACGTACATGGGGATGATCTTCGAGTCGATCGCGGCCGAAGCGTACGCCCGGGCGCAGCCCACGCTCGCACTGCCGCTGGTGCGCGAGTGGGGACGGTGGGAAGGGCAGGATCGGCATCGCCGGCCCCTCGAGATCGACATTGCGAGCCATCTCACGGACGGCCGCGTGCTGACCGGCGCGATCAAGTGGAACAGCACGCCCCTGGACGTGCGCGTGCACACCAATCACCTGGTGATGCTCGACCGATTGGCGGAATCGGGGCTCGCCTGGGCACACACCGCCCGCGAGCCGGAGTCACCACTGCTGTACGTGGCCGCGGGAGGATTCACGAATCGCTTTCGGGACGCCGCGCTCGCGAGCCGCAGCGAAGTCCATCTCTGGACGCTGGAGGACCTATACTCGGCCGGGCTGGGGCGAACTGAAACTCATGCCCACCCGTAGCATATCAGCAATATCGACAGCGGCCGCGATGGGAGCGCCTTGATCGGTACATCGGACGACAGAAAGGCCTCGGACGAATGCCGAGGCCTTTCAAATTCTACTGCCGCCATGCTGTCGAATGCGACTTTCCTACTGCACCGCGTTGATCATGTCGAAGATCGGCAGGTACATGGCCACGACCATGCCACCAACCACCACACCGAGGAACACGATCATGACCGGCTCCATGAGGCTGAGCAGGTTCGACACGGCTGCATCCACTTCCTCATCATAGAAGTCGGCGATCTTCGAGAGCATTTCGTCCAGACCACCGGTCTGCTCACCGACCGCGATCATCGAGATGACCATCGGCGGGAACACTGCTGACTTCTGTAACGGGGCGGCGATCGTTTCACCGCCGGCGATGGAGGTACGCGACTCCATGATCGCATCCGAGATCACGCGGTTGCCCGCGGTCTTGGCGGTGATCTCGAGGCCGTCGAGGATCGACACGCCCGACCCGATCAGGGTGCCGAGCGTGCGGGTGAAGCGCGACACGGCCGACTTCCGGAGCACGTCGCCGAGCACCGGGAAGGCGAGCAGCACGCCGTCGACCCGGCGGCGCCCTGGCACCGTGTTGTAGAACTGCTTGAGGCCGAACACCGCGGCACCGATCACCAGGATCAACGCCCACCAGAATGATTGCAGGAAATCGGAGAGATCGATCACGATGCGGGTCGGGAGCGGCAACTCCATCGCCACCGATGCGAACATGTCTTGGAAGACCGGGATGACGAAGACGAGCAGAATCACGATGGCGCCGAGCGCCACGGCGAGAATCACGCCCGGGTAGATCATGGCGCTCTTCACCTTGCGGATCAGCTTGTCGTTCTTCTCGAGAAACGTCGCCAAGCGGAGCAGAATAGTGTCGAGAATACCGCCGGCCTCGCCCGCCGCGACCATGTTGACATAGAGTGCGGGAAAGACCGTGGCGATGGGTGCCATCGTCATCCTGCTCGTCTTCGTGATCCCGGTCTTCCAGG
>JBKJMP010000183.1:0-6040 GCA_046596395.1 Gemmatimonadaceae bacterium | reverse complement strand
CGCGCTTTCTGGCGTGTGCGGCGTGTGCCGGCTCCTGTCGCATGGATTCGAGGCGTCCGCCCGCGATGGCGTTCGACGCCGTCCGCACGAGGTCATCCACGTCGAGCACGAGCGTGGGCGAGCCATCCGGCAACAGCGCCGCGCCTCCGATGTCCTGTACCTTCCCCAGCCGCGCATCCATCCCGCGCAGCACGAGCTCGAACTCACCGCCAAACGCATCCACGACGACGCCGAGCGCACTCTCGCTGTCGCCGACGACGACGACCGCCGCCGACGAGTCGGGACCATGCGCACCGAGTCCCAGCAGCTGGTGGGCCCACACGAGACCAACGGGGTGCTCGTCGAGCGAGAACTGCAGGCGCCCTTCCACCGACGCCATCTCGCTGCGGTCCACGCGAAGCAGGCGATGCACGCGTGCGAGCGGAAACGCATACGACTCGGCGGCGATGTCCACCACGAGTGCGCGCACGACGGACAGCGTGAGCGGAAGCTGGAGCTCGAACCGCGTGCTCCCCGCCGCCGTGCGGACCACGCGGACGTCGCCACCGATCTCGCGCACCGCCGTATGCACCGCGTCGAGTCCCACGCCGCGCCCGGAGATCGACGTCACCTCGTCGCGCAGCGTGAAGCCGGGCAGGAAGAGGAAGAGTGACAACTCCGCGTCACTCATCTCGCTCGCGGCGGGCCCGTCGGCCAGCCCGCGCTGCACGATGCGCGCACGGATCGCGTCCATGTCCAGACCGCGTCCGTCGTCCTCGACGGTCACGAGGAGCCTGCCGCCCGCGTGACGCGCTTCGACGCTCACCGTCCCTCGGCGCGGCTTCCCCTTCGTCACGCGCTCGGCGGGCGGCTCGATCCCATGATCCACGGCGTTGCGGATCAGGTGGCCCAATGGCGCTTCGAGCCGGCGCAGCACTTCGCGATCGACGGGTGTGGCCTCGCCCGTGATGACGAGGCGGACATCGCGCTCGAGCTCGCGAGCGGCGTCGCGCAGCATGCGTGGCATGCCGGCCACGCCGCTACCGAACGGTCGCATCCGCGCATCGAGCACGCCCTCGTACAGGTGTGCCACGGCGTCCGAGACCCGCTGCCCGATCGCGTCGAGCGCCATGGCACGTTCGCGGCGCTGTGCCGCGCCCTCGTCGATCGCGCGGCGCACCGCGGCAAGGGCGCGCTCGGCGTCCTCGCTGCCCTGAAGCTGCGCCAGTGCCGACAGCACGTCGTCGAGGGCATGATCGAGCCCGCGGTCCCCGCGGCGCGCGAGCGCATCGGTGGCGGCGTGCGCGAGCAGCACACGTGACGCGACGAGCGCTTCGCCGGCGAGCGACAACAATCGCTCGCTGTTATCCGACGTGGGCGCGGCGCCATCCTCGATCGCGGGCATCACGACCGACTCGCGCGCGGGCGTGGGCCCCGGTGGAGGCGCGACCGCGAACGATGCTGGCGTCGAGATCGCGCGCAGTCGCGCGATGCCCTCGGCCAGCAGACGCTCGTCCTTGCTCCCATTCGCGCCGTTCCTGCGGCCGAGCGCTGCGGTGCTGAGGAGATCGACGCCCTGGAGGAGCGCGTCTACCTGCTCGGGCGAGAGGGGAATGCGCCCCTCCTGCGCGGCCACGAAGCATTCCTCGAGCTCGTGCGCCACGCGGACCGCAGTGTCATGGCCGACGATCCGCGCCGCACCCTTCAGCGAGTGCGCGGCCCGCATCAACTCCTCGAGCTGCTGTGGGGACACGCCCTCCTCGAGTGCGATGAGCCCGTCCGTCAGCACCGCGATCTGAGCATGCGCCTCGACTCGAAAGAGCTCGGCGAGCGAGACGTCGTCGAAGCTCATCGCACTCACGAGATCGCCGTGGACAGGGCGCTCATCACGCGATCCACGTCGAGGTAGCCCACCGTTCGCCCATCCACGTCGAGGATCGCCGACGTGTAGGTGGACGCGCCACCGACGGCGGCCGGCATCGCCTTTCGTGCGGTGGCCTCGTATCGGTACACGCCCCACACCTCATCGACGGTGATCGCCAACCGCCCGCGATGATCGGTCAGCACGAGCAGGCGCGCCACGCTGCGTGTGGATTCGCCCGTATCCGGCCGCGCGCCGGGTTGCACGTTGAGGAGGTTGCCGAGCGATACGTGCACCACGAGATCGCCGCCGACGTTGACGAGCCCCGCGGGCGCGCCGCTCCGGCGATGGGGCAACGAGTGCACCGGTTGCGGGTCCGCCACCCGGTCGAGCGTCCTCGTCGGGAGCGCGAGCCACTCGGCGCCGATGCGGAAGACGAGCGCGGACTCGCGCAGCGCGCCCTCGATCGCCCGCGGCGCAGCGCAGTGCGTCGTCGCCTCGGCGATGGCGGCCTCGTCGAGCGGCCGGTTGGTCGCGGTGATCCGGCCTGCGCTCATGCGCCGCGCTCCGAACGGTCGATGCTCCGCCGCACGCGGGCGCGCATGCGCGCGGCGGCAACGGACTCTCCGCGCGAGTCGAGCAGCAGCGCCAGGTGCAGCAGCGCATCCGCGTGCGATGGATCGAGGTACAACGCACGACGATAGCACGCCTCGGCGCGCTCGACGTTCCGGACCGCGGCGAACGTCGTTCCCATCAGGGCGAGTAGTTCGACGTCCGCGTCCGGCGACGCCATGGCTCGCTCGCCGAGGCGGATGGCCTCCACGAGACGACTATCATCCGCCAGCCGAGCGATCTCGGCCACGAGCGCCGCCGCCGGATTGGCGGGCGTGCGAGCGGGCGCCGGTGATGCGGCAGGAGTCGCTGGCGGCGCGACTGGTCGCTTCCGCTCGGAGGGTGCGGGCTTCACGACCTGGAGCGTCGTCGGGCGCACGCCCTGCCGGCGCGCAATGCGTGGTCCCCGCGGGACATCGGGCTGCCCCCACTCGACGTCCGGCCGATGCTGGAAGAGGAATGCGCGCTCGGCGCCCTGCACCGGCGAGAAGCCGGCGCGCCGAACCGCAAATGTGTCGGCGGCGCCGACGACGAGCACACCATCCGGCGCGAGCAGCAACGTCAGCGTCGCGAGCACGCGCGCCTGGGCATCCGCATCGAAGTAAATGAGCAGGTTGCGGCAGAAGATGACGTCATACGCGGGGCGCGGCGCACGAAAACCGGGGTCGAGGAGGTTGCCCAGCTCGAGGCGCACGAGATCGCGCACCTCCCCGCGCAGCGCGAAGCCGTGCGGCGTCTCCTGGAAGTAGCGCATGAAGGGCTCCGTCTCCCCGCGAAACGACCCGCCGCGATAGATCGCGGTGCGCGCGCGGCGCACGGCATTCGTGCTCACGTCGACGGCGTCAATCGCAATTGCGTTCGCGGGGACGCCCGCGTTCAGCAGGGACATCGCGATGGAGTAGGGCTCTTCGCCAGTCGAGCACGGCGCGCTCAGCACGCGAAGTGGCGACGCCTGCTCGCCGCGCACCACCGCGTGCGCCACCCGCGCCGCAATGGCGTCGAGCGCCTCGCGCTCGCGGAAGAAGTACGTCTCCGGAATGACGACTTCCTCGACGAGCTCCTGCACCTCGATCGCGTCGCGAGCGAGCAGTGCGGCGTAGGTGGGCACTTCGGCGATACCGCGAGCCTCCATGCGCCGGTGGACCGCCCGGTGCACGAGCGAGCTGCCCACCGTCGATGGATCCAGCCCGATGCGCGCGTGGAGCATGCGCTCGATCCGGGCGAGCGTGTCGAGCGCCTCGCCAGATACGGCGATCATGCCGCCTGCCCGGGTGCGAAGAGGGCGCTGCGCAGTGCGTCGGAGAGGAGTGCGGAGACGGTCACGCGCTGTACGATGCCCTGCGGAGTGGTCAGGACGGGACCGAGGTAGGGCGTGTCGCCGGTGGCGACCCCCGCATCGACGAAGCTCGCGGGCTCGGTGCGGAGCGTCTCCGCCGCCTCGGGCACGAGCAGGCCCAGCGTGCGGTGCTCCGGCTCGTACCGAACGAGGACGATGCGCGTGCGCAGCCGCGGCGGCGTGGCCGCCCCCGTTGCGAGGAGCTCCAGGTCGATGACCGGCACCGCTTCGTCACGGAAATTCATGATGCCCGCGACGCCGAAGGGTGCACCCGGCAGCTCCTTCAGCCGGACGAGCGGCACGACTTCGATGACGTCCGCGATGTCGATCGCGTAGCGGTCGGCGCCGAGCGTGAGCATGAGGTGGAGCCGTTCGCTGGACACGCGCGCGCTCATCCGGCCAGCGTGAAGCGCGACACCCCGCTCTGGAGGCCGCGCGCCGCGTCGTTCAGCTGCTCGATGGCCATGTTCGACTGGCGAAGCGAGTCCGCCGTCTGCTGAGCCGCGACGCTCAGCTGCGCGAGCGCGTCGCTGATCTGCTGCGCGCTGATCGACTGCGACTGCACGCCCTCGTTCACCGCATCGAAGCTCGGCGTGAGCGTCTGCACCTGATCGATGATCTCGGACAGCTGCGCGGTGACCTGCTCGACGGACTCGCCGCCGCGGCGAACCTCCTCCGAGAACTTGTCCATCCCCATCACGCCGGCCGACACCGCCGACTGCATCTCCTTCACGAGCTGCTCGATGTCGAAGGTCGCGAGCGCGGTCTGGTCGGCGAGGCGCCGGATCTCGCGCGCCACGACGGCGAACCCACGTCCATGTTCCCCGGCCTTCTCCGCCTCGATCGCGGCGTTCAGCGAGAGGAGGTTCGTCTGGTCCGCGACCTTGTTGATCGTCGTCACCACCATGCCGATGTTCGCGGCCTTCTCGCTCAACAAGGCAAGGCGCGAATTGATGAGGTTCGACGCCTCATTGATTTGCTTCATCGACGCCTCCATGCGGCGCAGGCTTCCCTGGCCGCTCTGCGCGAGCGAACCGGTCTGCGACGCCACCTCGGACACCTGCTCCACCGTGCGGGCGAGCTCCTTCGACGTGGCCGAGATGCGCGAGGCCGTTGCGCCGACCTCGGACGTGGTGGCGGCGATCTCCGTGGCTGTTGCCTGCTGTTGCTTCGACGTCGCGGCGATCTCGGTGGCCGAGCTGTTCACCTGGATCCCCGACTGTTGCACCTGTCCAATGAGGCCCGTGAGGTCGTCGGCCATCTGGTTGATGCCTTCGCCGAGCAGGCCGAGCTCGTCGCGGCGCTCGATCCGCACGCGCTGCCGGAAGTCGCCGACGCGCATGACCTTCGTCACGTCCATGAGTGCCGTGAGGCCGCGCTGCATGAGCTGGACGAGCAGCCATGCGCATACGATCGCGAGGATCGTGGCGAGGGTGATCGCCGGGACGAGCGTCCACAACGTCTTCGAGACCGACTCACGGATCGTGCGAGACGTCGCCACGCCGTTCGTCCGGTTGAGCTCCAGCAACGCCTCCACCGCTGCGCTGTGGCGTGCAATCGTCGGGCTGAGCGTTGCGAGCTCCTGCTCGCTGACGATCCCGTCGGCGACCGCGCTGGCGAAGCGCTCGGACATCTCGCCACGCGCGGCCGTGGCCACGGCGAACATCTGGCGGTCGCCGTCGCTGGTGATCGTGGCCCGATAGGCTGCCTCGAAGGCGAGCAGCCCCGCGAATGCGGAGTCTGCCGCCATGCGAGCACGCAGCCTGGACTCGGCATCGCGAGCGAGCGACAACGCGACGACGTCAGGGAGCAGTGCCGCGGCGGCCGAGGCGCCGTGCGACGCGCTAATCAGGCCAGGAAGCACCTCCAGGTCGAGGCGATCCGCCTGCCCGCGAATCTCGCCGAGGAGCACCCAGCCGACGACGCCGAGGGTTGCGAGAATCGTGATGATCGTCGCGAATGCCGCGATGATCCGAGTGCGAATTGTCCAATTGTGCATCGAGGGATCCGGGCTGTAGTTCAGTAGGCGCGAGGGCCACAGCCGAGTATCGGCCACCCCAGGGCAGAGCATGAGGCCACCGCTGGAGCACACTCGGCACCGCCGTCAGGTGATCACGGCACGACGCGGGCTGGTAGCCCGTGATCGTGGCGAGCTCGACCTCCTTGGGCAGGAATGCGACCTTCTTCATCTCGCCACGCGCGAACATCGCCGCCGGATCGCTATGATAGGGCGAGTCCAGCCGCGGACTGTG
>JBKJMP010000181.1:0-4288 GCA_046596395.1 Gemmatimonadaceae bacterium | reverse complement strand
AGCCGGCGACGAGCGCGGCGGTGGTGACAAGACCGCCGACAGCGTGAAGATGGCGGATTCCATGGCCGCTGCTGCCGCCGCCGCGATGCCCACGCCGCCCCCCGCGCCCGCCCTCACCGATCCCAACATCGTCGCCATCCTCGATGGTGCGAACGTCGCCGACAGCACGGCCGGCTCCCACGCGTCCAGCATGGGAACCGACGCCGAGGTCAAGACCTTCGGCAAGAACATGATGCGCGACCACCACGCGCTGAGGAAAGCGGGTCAGGATCTCGCCACGAAGCTCGGCGTGACTCCCGAGATGCCCGCAGGCGACAACAGCGCTGCCGCCGCAACCGCCTGGGCCGACAGCCTCATGGCAATGCCGAAGGGCGCCGCATGGGACAAGGCATACATCAATCACGAAGTGACGTACCACGAGGCGGTGCTCAACACCGCGCAGGCCGCGCTCGCCGCGGCCCAGAACCAGGAACTGAAGGATCTGATCACCAAGGCGGCGCCGAACATCCAGGGCCACCTCGATCACGCGAAGAAGATTCAGGCGCGCCTCGCAGGGATGCCCTGATCGATAGCCCGCGCTAGTGCGTGGAATGTGAAAGGGCGTCCGGCAACTCCGGGCGCCCTTTCGCATCGGCTGACCAGGATGGCGAGAAGAGACGAAACCTCGCTACATTCGTTGAATGCACGCTCCAACGACAAGCGCCCACACGCTGTCGCTGATCATTCCCGTGTACAATGCGGCGGATCAGCTCCCCGCCACGCTCCGGGCCGTGGACGCCTTCATGGCGAGCCAGCCGCACTCGGCCGAAGTGCTGTTCGTGGACGACCACTCCTCCGAGCTCGAGACCCAGCTCATCCTCGAGGACTACGCGCGCGAGCACCCCTTCGTGCGATTGCTTCGCAACGCCATCAACCGGGGCAAGGGATACTCCGTCACGCGCGGTATGCTGGCCGCGCGCGGCCGCTATCGCGTCTTCACCGACGTGGACCTCGCCTACCCGCTCGACGAAGTGAACAAGATCGTCGCGGCCCTCGAATCGGGGTCCGACGTGGCCATCGCCTGCCGCGTGCTCCCCGAGTCGCGGTACCTCATGAGCCCGAGCTTCTTCCACTACCTCTACACGCGCCACCTCATGAGCCGCGCGTTCAACAAGGTGGTGCAGCGCTTCCTCCTTCCCGGCATCCTCGACACGCAGGCCGGCCTCAAGGGCTTCACCGCCGAGGCGGCGCAGCTCTGCTTCACGCGCACGACCATTCCCGGGTTCGGCTTCGACATCGAGGCGCTGTACGTCGCGCAGCATCACGGGCTCTCGATCAAGCAGACCGCGGTCAACTTCGTCTACGACGACGAGCCCACCACGGTGCGCTTCGCGCGCGACAGCCGCCGCATGCTGCACGATATCGTCGAAGTCCGCATGAAGGCCTGGCGCGGTGAATACGACGCGCCCTCGTCCGCCTTCTCGTTCCCCGCCGAGGACCAGTGGGAGCCGGGTGTGACCACGCCGGCGCACGGGTTGCCGCGCCAGCGCGAGTCGCTCCTCTCCAGGTAGTACCCCACGCGCTTCGTCGTCATCAACGCCGACGACCTCGGCTTCGCGCCCGGGGTGAATCGCGGCATCATCGAGGCGCACGACGCAGGGACCCTCTCGTCGGCGTCGATGATGGTGAACACGCCGGCGTTCCACGAGGCCGCGGAGCTCACGCGCGCGCGCGCCGACTCGCTCGGCGTCGGCCTGCACCTGAATCTCATCACGGGACGTCCGCTCTCCACCGCGCCGACGCTCGCTGATCCGCGCACGGGCGAGTTCTACGACCTTGGCTCACTGGCACGCCGGACGCTGCTCGGTCGTGTCGATCCGGCGGACGTCCGCCGCGAATGCGACGCGCAGCTCGCGGCACTCGCGGCCGAGGGGATCCGCATCACGCATCTCGACAGCCACCGGCACACGCATGCACTGCCCGGCATCCTGCCCGCGGTGCTCGCGAGCGCGCACGCGGCGGGCGTTCGGTTCGTACGTCGTCCACTCGACAATCCGGGTGCCGGCGGCGCCGGCGTGGCTGCGAAGGTGATGGTGCTCCACGCATCGTGGCATGCCGCGCTGCGCGGGGTGGATACGGCTGGTATCGATATACTCAACCGATCGCCACGATTTCGCGGCATCGCGCTGCAGGGGGCGCCGGACGTCGAAGCGCGCCTGCTCACGTTGCTCGATGCGCTTCCCGCGGGCGCGACAGAGATCATGCTGCACCCCGGCTACGACGATGCGGTGCTCGCCGCGCAGGATCCGTATCGCACGGAGCGCGCGCGCGAAGTGGCTGCGCTCTGCTCGTCGGCCGTTCGCAAGCGGTTGTCGCGCGGGGATGTTCGCTTGGTGCGCTTCAGCGATCTCTAAAGCCCGACCGCAGCCCAGACCGCAGCCCAGACCGCGGAACGCCGATGACGCCGAAACCACGTACGCCGAAGACGCCAGAACTGCGTTGATCGGCAACCATAGTGTCATCCCGAGCGCAGTCGAGGGATCTGCACACGGCCTACGCGCTTTTTAAGGCTCATAGAAAGTAAAGGACAAATCGCAGAGCACGCGAGGTTTGCAGAGGGCGCAGAGGACTGCGATCTGCGTAGTCCTCCGTGCCCTCCGTGTCCTCCGTGGTAAAGACAAGAACCAGTAAATTGACCACGGAAGCCATGGAGGAGAACGGCCGCTCGAGAGCGTGCGTTTACCTACTTCAAACGCAGTTGCGGCGCCGACGGCGTGCGATCTGTCGCGTCATCGGCGTTCCGCGGTGTGGTCTGCCGTGTGGTCTCTCGACAAGTCCGTGTTCCAAAGCCGCACCTGAAGCAGCACCCACAACACGATCAAAGGCACCACCTTCACCTTGTATCGATCAAACAGCTCACGTTGCACGACCTCCGGCATCACGTCCGACGACGCCAGGATCGTCCCCACCACGACGAAGCCGAGTAGCCCCCACTCCAACCGTGAGGCACGCGCAAGCGCCGCGAACCAGATCGCCGCGCCAGCCACCCCAACAACGAACGTCGGACTCTCCGCCTGGTGATTGAACACGATGCAGAACACCAGCACCGAGCAGAGGTACGTCATCCGGAACGACCACTCGCCCCACCGTTCGCGACGTACCAGCACCGGGGCCACGAGCACCAACAGGCCCGCGAGCTGCTGCGGCCAGTTGGGCCAATCCTGCCGGAAGAGGAGATGCGTCATCTCCATGAGGCTGATGCCGCGCTCCAAGGCGTCCGACGCCTCGAGCGCGCGCCACGAGTCGTACTGCGTCATGAGCATCGCGGGCGGCGTCACGAGCAACGGCAACAGCGTGAGCGCGACGAACCCCAGCACGATCGCCAACGCGACCCGCAGCTTGCGCGGGTGAAAGACCGCAAAGCTCAGCGCCGCGAGCGGAAACACCTTCACCACCCCGCCGATCTCCGCCGCGATCGTACCGAGCACCGTGTGTCGCTGGTCATACGCGGCGAACGTCATGATCATGAGCCCGGCCACCAGCGCATTGCTCTGCACGTTCTGGAGCGAGCCCAGCATGTCCAGGAAGACGATCCCCCGCGCGATCGCCGCGCCACGGCGCGGCAGCACCATCCCGATGCCCGCGTACAGCACGCCAGCGTTGAGCGCATTCCACGCCAGCATCGAGATACCGACCGGCAGCAGCGCAAAGGGCAGGAACAGCACCGCGAACGTGGGACTGTACTTGTAAAGGTCGAAATGCTCGGCCGGATATGCCGCATACAGGTCCTGCCCGTGCAGCAGGTGTTGCGACGCCGCGCGGAAGATGAGGAAATTGTTGTTCTGGTGCGTCACGCCCTGCTGCATCGTGGCCACGATCACCGCGATGATCCACACCGCCGCGATGAAGAGCTCGACTCGTCGAGTGTTCCGTTCGTCGGTCATTGCCGGATAAGGTATACCGGCAGGGTGCGGCGGGCACCGTTCTTGACTCGGGACGCGCGCCATGACCCCTCAGCGAATGCACCCCCCGGGCGATGCGCTCAATACGGTCCTGCTCGACGTGGACGGGACACTCATCGCAAGCAACGACGCCCATGCACGCGCCTGGGTCGGCGCGCTCGCCGCGCATGGCTACGAGATTCCGTTCGACCGGGTCCGCCCGCTCATCGGCATGGGAGGCGATAAGCTGCTCCCGCAGCTCACCGGTCTCGACCCTGAAAGCTCCGAGGGCGATCGCATCGCCGAGACACGGGGAGAGTTGTTTGCCGCGGAACTCCCGTCGCTACGCCCGACGCGCGGCGCCCGCG
>JBKJMP010000002.1:0-7503 GCA_046596395.1 Gemmatimonadaceae bacterium | reverse complement strand
GGTGCCCGACGCGCCGGACCCTGCGCCGACGCGAACGTACAGCAACGTGTCTCCCGACCGCCCCGCCGCGGCGAGCGGCGCCTCGGCGGTCAGGCGCGTGGTATCGCCTGGCGTGGTGGCACCGAACCTCGGCGTATACATCGCGGTGCCTTCCGGCTTGCCCGGCGGATTGAAGTTCAGCGCGAGGAGCGGCATCGCACCACGTCGGCCGATCGCGACGCCGTCGAACGCGAAGCGCTGCATTGATGGGCGGCCGTCTGCCGAGATCGCGAACTGCACGTGTGCATTATCGAAGGTGTCGTAAGGAGAGTCCGTCACCTTTACGCCCTTCCACCACTCGCCGTCGATCACCTGGTTGTTCTCGTTCTCGCCAGTCGTGAGCCAGAAGAAGTCGGCATTGATCGCGGCGATCACGGCACGCTCTCCGTCGGCGAGGCGGCGCGCCATGTCCGACGTGCGCTCGCGTCCTCGAAGCGCATCGCGCGCGCGGGCGTGCCGGAGTGCGAGCGTGGGATCGCGCAGATCCACGCGAACGACGTGCACTGTCCACGGCCCGGTGCGGTCGATGAAGTGCGAGTAGTGGACGCCGCGCGCGAGGTCGCGAGACGCGAGCGTATCGCTGGCTTGCGCGAGGAGAGTGGATGGAAAGAGCACCGCGAGCGCGGCGAGCGCGGCGAGCGCGGCGAGGGCGACGAGCGGCATGGAGTGTGTGGGCGAGAGTCCTTCAATAATGTCATGGCGCGTCCCGCGGGGCGCGTTGTCTTGTCATCCTGAGTGACGCGAAGGATCTGCCCTTCAACCAATACCGTACCGAGCAGAAAGAGAAAGGGCGAGAGGACTGAACCGCGTCCCCTCGCCCTCGCGTGATCGATGGCTGATACTACTACTGGTTGCTGATCGGCGGACGTGGTGCGGCTGGCGCAACCTTGCCTGCGTCCAGGTCGTTCCAGTTCATGATCGCGTTGAAGCCGAGCATGTAGTTGCCCTGCGTCTGCCAGCGCCAGAACGGACGGATGCCGAACATCACGACATGTCCCTTGCCCACCGGCGCATCGACGAGCTGCGCGCGACCGGCGAGAGCCTGGCCGCCATTCAGGGTGCCGGAGAGCAGCATGTCGTTCACGTTCGCGGGGAACTGCAACACGACGCGCGGGCGCGGACCGTCCGGCGCGCTGCCGAAGCCTCCGCGGCCGCCACCGCCGCCTCCACCACCGGGTCCGGCGCCACCCGCACGTCCGGCGCCGGGTGCTTCGGCGTACGTCGAATCAAACGGTGAGAGCCGCAGCGGAGTCAGGTTCGGCGTGATGTTCTGGCTCAGCCCAGGCGCACCGCGACCGCCGCCCTGCGCGACTGCGGGTGTACCTCCCGCATTGATGACCGGTGCCTGGTTGAAGTAGACCGGCACCTGGTTCCCCGCGAAGCCATACACGAGTGGGCTCTTCTTATCCGCAATCATGCCGCGAATCAGCGAGCCGCGCGCGAACAGCTCGGTCGGGGTTTCGATCGTCACACCCGGAGTGAGGTTGTACTCCGGGAAGATGGTGGCCGTAGAGCCTTCCGTGATCAGCGTGCCGCCATCCTCGACGAACTTGTAGAGATTCATCAGACCGTCGATCCCCATGCCGCCGCGGATGTCGTCGGACTGATCCATGTAGCCAAGGTTTGGTGTCTCGGCGGACTTCCTGTACGGCACTGGGAGCGTGCCCGTCTTCGGCATACCGGCAACCTGGCTCTGCGCCGTGCCGCCGACGTGCGGAAAGATGATGACGTCATACTTCGCGCGAAGATTGCCGTCCTTGAGCTTCTGGTCCGCGAAGTAGCTGTAGGGAACGCCGTATGTATCGAGCGCGGCGCGAACCCACCCCTCGTCCTGCGTGCGCGTCCAGCTGTGCACGTAACCGATGCGCGGGATGTCGAGGTCGTGCGACTTCACGCTGGGCAACTGCGACACCGCGTAGCCCGAGAGGCCAAGATCCTTGAGCATGGGCTCGAGGCGGGCGCGGTCGGCGTTGGCGATGATGAAGCTGCCCGCGCGGAACGTCCGCCCGCCGGTGTCGAAGTCGTCCTCTGCTGCTTGCATCTTCACGGACGCGTTCTTGAAGCGGAACGCCATCAGGTTGTTGTCGCCGCTGTTGTCCACGATGATGACCGGACCCGAGCCCTCGACGCCACCGGGCGCGCGGGCTGCACTCGTCAGGGCGACCATCGGCTGGTCGAGGATCGCGCGCTCAGTCACGGGACGGATGACGAGGTTGCGCATGAGCTGGAACGTCCAGCCCGTGTCGTCATACGGCGACGGATTGCCGACCGGATAGTTCTGGAGCGAGAAGTACATGTCGGCGAGCGTGCGGTACGGCTGGTCCGCGCGGACGATGTAGTCGCCGGGCTTCACGTCGATGGTGCCGACCTTGAAGGCGGACGTCGCCGTGTGGAACTCGAGGCCCTGGGTGCGAAGATCGTTGACCGCATCCGCCGCATTGGCCTTCCGCGTCTGCGTCGCGGGGATGACCCAACCGAAGGTGGGACCAGCGAGACCCTTGTCCACCGAGCGCTTGTTCTTGAGCCAGTAGTTCTCGAGGAACATCTCCTTCTGCGATGCCATCTGGTGCAGGGAAATGAGCACACCAGACTGTTGGATGTTGGTGTTGTTCCGCGGGCCCCACTTGATGCTTGGCAGCGGCGGGTTCGGCCGGAACCACTCGCGGCTCAGCGAGGTCGCTCCGACGCGCAGGTCCGCATTGTTCTCGGGACCGTAGCTCTGCACTTCGTAAAAGCGCCCGGTGGAGTTGTGCGCGTGCGCGATGAAGAACATGTAGTTGGGGACCCAGCCGTCGTAGAAACCGTAGGTCCACACGCCGGGCACGCCGCGCTTGGTCAACTCCATCACGTCGTTCTGCGCCATGACCCACCACTCGTTGATCGTGATGGCGTCGATGGCCTCGTTGTACGGACCGGTGCCGGTGCTGGAGTAGAGGTACGACGCCGCCTCGTGGAGATCGTGGAGGACCTGCGGGGTCCACTCGAGGAAGGTCCGCGTCGTCTCCTTCGTGAGCGCGAGGAACTGGCCCATGCCATCACGATTGTTGTCGTGCTGGACGTACTTGCCCCAGTACATGTTCGTGAGCCGCGCTTCGCCTGCGGGGCGCTTCTTGTTGAAGTAGTAGGTGTCTACGATCTTCTCGCGGCCATCCACCTCGAGTACCGGGGTGATGAACGTGATGACGTTGTCGCGGATCTTCCTGATGTAGTCCGACTCGCCCACGGCGAGACGATACGCGAGCTCCTGCAGCATCTCCGGGCCGCCCAGTTCGGGGGAATGCATTCCGGAGGTCAGCCAATAAATCGGCTTGGCCGTCTTGATGATCGCTCTCGCCTGTTCCTCGGTGGTCGTCCGCGGATCGGTGAGCTGCTTGAGCATCCCCTTGTACTTCTCGAGGTCACGGATCGTGGCCTCATCGGCCACGGCGAGGACGACCATGTCGCGCCCCTCCTCGCTCTTGCCCATGCGCCAGACGGTGATCCGGTCCGACGCCTTGTCGAGGGCGTCGAAGTAGCGGTGGATGTCCTTCGCGTAGGTCAGCTCGCCGGGAGTGCCGACGATGCGCCCGTGAAACTTGAGCGGAGTGGGAACGGTTTCGGACGCGGGAAGATGGTCCACCAGTTCCGTGATGATGCGCGGATCTTGTGTGTGCTCCTTGATCTTCGCCGTGTACTCCTTGTCGATCGCCTGCTGGGCGGCCGCGGAACTGGCGAGACTCGTCAGGGCCGCGAACGCGAATGCGGCGCGACAGACGGTACGGGACGGGTGGAACATCCTACCTCCTCGGGGTGGGCGACTACCTGGCGAAAGTACGTTTTCTCGCGGCGCAGCGTTGTGAACAGGAAAGGCCGTGGCAGTCGCAGTGCACGCCGGATGAGGTACGGTCGGCCGTGTTTTGCGCTGTCGATCCCCTAACTTTGCTGCATGCGTATCCTCCGTAAATCGTCCGACCTCCCCACGAGGTCGCTCTGGCAAAAGATCAAGGATGTTGCCCTCGCCGACGTCGCCGTCCTGGCGCGCGGCGGAGTGTCGGCCGGCTCGGTGGAGCAGCTCGAGGAGCTCCTCCTGGAATCCGACTTCGGCGTCCCGACCACGATGAAGCTCGTGGCCGAAGTCGAGCGCCTCGCCCTTCGCGGCCATGTGAAGTCCCAGGCCGAATTCCTGAAGGCCTTGCAGGACGGCATCGCGGACGCACTTCGCGCCGGCAATAGCGATCCGGCACTCCGCATGGCGTCGTCGGCACCGACGGTCATCCTCATCGTCGGGGTGAACGGGGCGGGGAAGACCACCTTCATCGGCAAGCTCTCCGCGCGCCTTGCCGGGCAGGGGAAGAAGGTCATCGTCGCCGCGGGTGACACGTTCCGCGCGGGCGCGATCGACCAGCTCCGGCTGTGGGCCGAGCGAACCGGTGCCGGGTTCATCTCGGCGCTGCCGGGGGCGGATCCTGCGGCTGTGGCGTTCGACGCGATCGACGCGGCCGTCGCACGGGGTGCGGACGTCCTGATCATCGACACGGCCGGCCGGCTGCACACGAGCGAAGGGCTGATGACGGAGCTCAAGAAGGTCGCCCGTGTGATCACGAAGCGCATGCCCGACGCGCCGCACGAGACGTTGCTTGTCCTCGACGCGACGATCGGCCAGAACGCCGTGCAGCAGGCGAAGATCTTCGCCGCGGCCGTTCCCGTGTCCGGACTCGTGCTCACGAAACTCGACGGGACGGCGCGTGGCGGCGTCGTCGTGGCCGTGCACGAGGCGATCGACGTCCCCGTGAAGTTCCTTGGTACCGGTGAGACGCGCGACGACCTCGAGCCGTTCGACGCGGATGCCTTCGCCCGGGAGCTGCTGGGCGACGAGTGAAGCGCGACGCCCCGGGGCCCCATCGCCCGCGACTCGAGACGCCCGTGATGTACCTCAAGGGCGTCGGTCCGGTTCGGGCCGAGGCGCTCCGGCGGCTCGGCATCACGACGGCGGGTGACCTCCTCTACCACATCCCACACCGCTACGAGGACGCGAGCACGATCTCACCGATCGCGACGCTCAACACGGGGATGGAAGGCACCGTGGTCGGCGAAGTCGTGTCGAAGGGCGTGCTCCCGACGCGAAAGGGACTCCGCATCTTTCAGGCGGTGTTGAAGGACGCCACCGGAATGATCGAGGTGTCGTGGCCGGGCCAGCCGTTCCTCGATCGCACGATCGGCAAGGGCGACGTGCTGCTCGTCTCGGGGAGCGTGCGCTTCTATCACGGACGCCAGCTCGTGCCGCGCGAGTTCGTCAACCTCGGCGATCACGACGCGGCGGGCGTGAAGGGATTCGTGCTGTCGGTGTATTCCGCAACCGAGGGGTTGTCGTTCAAGGTGATCCGCGGGATCGTCGACGCGCACCTCGATCCGCTGCTGCCACAGGTCACGGAGTACCTGCCGCGCGAGGTGTTGTCCGCGGCGCGAGTCCCCGGTATCGCCGATGCGCTTCGCATGGTGCACCGGCCCACGTCGCTGGCCGAAGCGCTCGAGGGACGATCGCGTCTGGCATTCGAGGAACTGCTGTTCGTGCAGCTGCTGCACCAGCGCGCGAAGGCGCTCTCGCGTGAGGTGCGGCGCGGGATCCACTACGAGAACCGTCGCGACCTCACCACCAGGCTCCGCGAGTCGCTGCCGTTCCAGCTCACGGGGGCGCAGATGCGCGTGTTGCGTGAGATCATCGCCGACATGTGCAGCGAGCGGCGCATGCATCGGCTGCTGCAGGGCGACGTCGGGAGTGGCAAGACCGTGGTGGCCCTCTTCGCAGCGATGCTCGCGATGGAGAATGGCCGGCAGGCCGCGATCATGGCGCCCACGGAGTTGCTGGCCGAGCAGCATTACCGGTCGATCGGTCGCCTGCTGGCGCCGCTCGGCATCGAGCC
The DNA here is from genome assembly GCA_046596395.1 of Gemmatimonadaceae bacterium. Lineage (GTDB taxonomy): Bacteria > Gemmatimonadota > Gemmatimonadetes > Gemmatimonadales > Gemmatimonadaceae > AG11. Next base: position 1,564 of record JBKJMP010000002.1, on the reverse strand, counting down.
CATCCTCCTGACGGGGAGTTCGAAAGCGAAGGCGCGTCGCGAGATCGCGTCGCGCCTGGCCGAGCCGACGCCTGCACTCGTGATCGGGACGCACGCGCTCGTGCAGCATGCAACCGAGTTCTCGAATCTCGGACTTGCCGTGGTGGACGAGCAGCATCGCTTCGGTGTCGAGCAACGGAAGGCGCTCGCCGCGAAGGGGGAGTCTCCGGATGTGCTCCTCATGACGGCGACGCCGATTCCGCGCTCGCTCGCACTCACGCTCTACGGAGATCTCGATCTCTCCCTTCTGGACGAGCGTCCACCGGGCCGGCAGCCGATCACGACCGTCCTCCGGCCGGAGGTGGCGCGTGGACGCGTGATGGAGTTCGTGAACCGACAATTGTCGGAGGGGCGGCAGGCGTATGTCGTCTATCCGGTGATCGAGGAGTCGGAGAAGACCGACCTCAAGGCGGCGACGACGATGTTCGACATCCTGTCCACCGGGCCGTTTGCCGAACGCCGGAGCGCGCTGCTGCACGGACGCCTGCCGTCCGAGGAGAAGGACGCCATCATGCGTCGCTTTCGGGATGGCGAGATCGACCTGCTCGTTGCCACGACGGTGATCGAGGTGGGCATCGATGTGGCGAATGCGACCGTGATGCTCGTCGAGCATCCGGAGCGGTTCGGGTTGTCGCAACTCCACCAGCTGCGCGGACGCGTCGGCCGCGGCGCCGATGCGGCGTACTGCATCCTGCTCGGCGACGTCAGCCCCGATACGCGCCAGCGGCTCGACGTCTTTGTTGGCAGCGAGGACGGATTCGAGATCGCGCGCGCCGACCTGGCGTTGCGCGGGATGGGGGATCTCTTCGGCGAGCGGCAGAGCGGAGTCGCCACGTTTCGTGTCGCGGATCCACTGCGGGACGAACTGCTCAACGAGGAAGCGCGCGCGGCGGCGGACCGGCTGCTAGCGGCCGACCCCGAGCTCGCGGCGCCCGCCAATGCCGGCCTGCGGACGGTGCTCGGTGAGCGATACGCGCGCTCGATCGAGCTCTTTCGAGTGGGGTGACCTACGGCTTCGGTTGCGCCAGTCGTCGCTTGATGCGCTCGAGCTCTGCGTTCGCCTTCGCCAGCTCGTCCCGTAGCCGCTGGATCTCGTCGTCGCGCGCCTTGTCGGGCGTCACGACCGGCGAATCCGTGCGCCCGGGTGCTGGAACCACATTTCGCGCCTCGAGTGCCGTTGCGATTCGGCGGAGCGCCAGCGCCTCGGTGCGATGCGTCGGCGCCGCGGAGCCGAGGTAGTTGTCGAGCAGTTGGCCCGCCTCGCGAACGCTCATCGTGCCGTTTGCGGGATCCAGGCGGTGCAACGCGCGCCAGTACAGCGCCTCGACCGCTTCAGGCGTCGCGGGGAACCGAACGCTGTAATCCGCAAGGAGCTTGTCTGCCGATGCGTGGCGACCGGCGCCAGCATCCTGTGATGACTGGAGGAGCGTCGCCAGCCACTCCGTCTGCGCGACCGGGCTGACGGGCTCCGCGAACCGCGACCCGCCGGAACGGCACGCCCCCAGCGCACCGGCCAGCATGAGTA
>JBKJMP010000681.1:0-19246 GCA_046596395.1 Gemmatimonadaceae bacterium | reverse complement strand
GTCCGGCCTCGATGCGCGCCATGTCGAGCGCGAGCATGCCGGCGGGGACGATGCCGTGCGGCGTACCGCTTGCGATGAGCGCATCCCAGAGCGGGAGTGCGGCGGAGGCGTCGGCCCAGATCTCGTAGCCCAGGTCGCCCGTGTAGCCCGTGCGCGTGATGGTGACCGGCACACCGCGGATGGACGTGTGCACGAGGCGGAAGAACTTGAGTTTCGAGAGATTGCCTTGCGTGGCCTCCTCGAGGATGGTGCGCGACGTTGGCCCTTGAAGCGCGAGTGCGGCGATGCGAGTCGAGACGTCCTTGATCTGCACGTCGAGCTGGCGGGCGTTGTCGCCGAGCCAGCGGTAGTTGGGGTCGGCCGCGGTCAGGCGGTAGCGCTGGTCGTCGAGGCGAGAGACGGTGCCGTCGTCGATGACCTTGCCGGCGCTGTCGCACCAGGTGGTGTAAAGCACCTGGCCGACCTTCGCGGCGCCGACGTTGCGCGTGACGACGCGATCGAGGAGCCGCGCGGCGTCGGGGCCGCTGACGTGGTACTTGTAGAGCGGGGAAACGTCGAAGAGCGCGGCCGAGTTGCGGACCGCGTAGTACTCGCGCTCGTGGTGGAGCTCATAGGAGCTGGCGACGGTGTAGCCGGCCCAGCGCCGCCACGTCTGGCCCTGCATGAGGGCGGCAGTGCGGGCGTGGAACGGGGTACCGCGGAGGGTATGGTCAGACATCGGCGGTTTTGAAACGATATTCCATATTGTGGAACATCGTCGCACGGGCTCGACGCGTCAACTCGACGGGCCGCGCATGCAGCCCTTTGCGTCCTCTGCGGACCTTCGCGTCCTCTGCGTTGAAAGCTTTTCACATGGGCTGAAACTGCATTTGTACCACGGAGGACACGGAGGGCACGGAGGCAAACCAAAAAAGCGTCTCGAATGATTCCTCACGCAGTTCCTTATAGATGATCCGAGTCTTGGAGACGCGACGGTGCGGCACCCGACCGACTGCCGCACCTTATATCCACCTGATCGGAACACGCACCATCCGGCTCCGTGTCCTCCGTCCTCCGTGGTGAAATCTGCCCTTTCAACAGACGGACACGCAGAGGACGCAAAGGTCCGCAGGGGGCGCAGAGGAGAAGCCTACCCGTGGTCAGCGCATCCAGTGCATGAGCGTGTAAATGCCGACGTTCAGCACGACCACGACGATGCCAAGCTTCACGTGGGCCATTCTCGACTCTTCCGCCGGAAAGACCGTGTGGAGCACGTGATGCTGGAGGAACCCCTCCGGGTACGGCTCACGACCGCCGCGGCGCCACAGCGACTTCTCCCATGTGGTGAGCTTGCAGCCGAGGTCAGTCGTCATCGTGGCGAATGCCCACACGATGCAGGCAAGATGGGCCCACATCAGCGACGGCCAGCGGAGAACAAGGAGGCCACCAGCGACGACGAATACGACGTAAGTGATGTGCACCGCGGCGAGGGTGCGTGCGAGCGCGCGGTAGAGCATCGGTGCGCGGCAGCGCTACGGACGCGGTGTGATCACCGGGCGCGGAGCAAGCTCCGGGGCGCGCAACTCCGCGATGTTCCTGCGGGTCTCGGCGAGCTTGGCGGTGGTGGCCTGGTTGTACGTCCCGAGGTTGCCGAGTTGCACAACCGCTATCTCATGATCGCCGGCCGAGGGGCTGCCGAGCCGCTTCTCGATCATCGCCCGCTCCGCGCGGGCGGCTGCGAGACCAGAGACGTAATCCGACTGGCGGTCCAGGAGCTCATTGAGCCGCGTCTGGCCCGCACCGGTGGTCTGCTGCATTAGCATGGGCATGCCGACAACATGCTACGGGTGCTTGTGTCCGTCCATCTTGTGCTCAGCGGCCTTGCCCGGCTTGCAGCCGCCCTCGACGATCTCGAAGGTGTCGTGGAGCACGGAGATGGACTTCTTCACTGCCGCGTCGTCGCCCTTCTTCTCGACGAGCTCGGACAGCGCCCACGAATCGCGCGCAACGGCGGCGATCGCATCGCGGTTCGGCTTGGTGTCGCACGACGCCGGGATCGCGGAAGCTGCCCACGTCTTCGCCGCCGCCGCCATCACCGAGGCCTTCGCGCGAATGGGCTTCATGTCACCTGATTTCTTCACCGGATGCCACGTCTCCATCATCAGCATGTGAAAGGAGTCGAGCTCCTTCCAGCCGCGCATGCCGTGGTCGTCCATGGCCATCGGCTTGGCGGCCTGCGCGGACAGCGAACTCGCGCCGAGGGCGAGCGAAAAGGTCACGAGGTGGGCGATTTTCACGGGTCGGGAGGCGAAGGGAGGGTTGAGCGCCGAGGCGCCAGAACAGGAATACACCAGGGCGGCAGCCACGGGTCTGGCGCAGCCTGAAAGCTAATGTGCGCGCGAGCAGCAATGGATGGTGCCGGGCCGCGATCGCCGACGGAGCCGTCGAGTCGCTCGCCGCGGGTGAAAGAGACGTCGGGCTCGTCGGTGCGTCTGCTGATGGCAAGAGCCTTGACACGGAGCGCACGGAGACTCGGAGGCCACGGAGAAAACCATGAATATCTCTTGCTTTCCTCCGTGACCTCCGTGCCTCCGTGTCAAAGACCTTGCACATAGTCGAAGTGCAGATCCTTCGCTTCGCTCAGGAGGACAACGGGTGGTCGCTCAGGATGTCAACGAGCGCATCGACGCATTCAGCTGGATCGGCCCGCCGAACGTGCCCTCGGGGTGGCTGCCTTCGCTCGTGCGTATCCATTCGCGGTGAGCACGTCCCACGCGTGCTGCGCCATGCCGGCGCGCACGAGGAGGTCCAGTCGTTCGGGGCGCGCGCGCCGGCCTGGGGAACCCGTGAGGCGATGCGTCGCAGGACCGCCGACTTGAGCGGCACCACGGGCACCTGCTCCTCGTCGAGGATGGCGAGTACCTCGTCGGCCTCGGCATCGATGCGAAGTGATTTGGCGATGGCGCGCGTGGCCGCGGGTGCGAGCCGGTCGTGGGCAATACCCACCAACGAGATCCCGAACGACTCGAGCCGGCGGTTCGACCAGAGCGTTGCCCCCTCGAACTCGGCGAGGCGCACGATGGCGCTCGTGTCCGCCGCCTTCCACCGTGTGGCCATGGACGACACATCGCCGGCAGGGAGCAGCCGGAGGGTGTCGATCAGCAGCCGGGCGTCACTCATTCGGGAATCGCGCGATCAGGGTGAACTGGGAGACTTCGTCCTGCGTCGTCACCGGTTCGAGGTAGAGCGTGCCGTCGAGGAGCAGCCACGCGTGCGCGAGGAGCGTTCCGTTCTCGTCCCTCCGCACGCCGATGCAGATCTCGACGGCGCGGCCGGCGGCACGCAATAGGTAGTAGAGCACGGCGGCGCGCCGCAGGCACGTGCCGTTCCACGGGGGAGGAAGCCGCCCGAGTGCGCGATCCACCCACCACGCGGCATCGGCGTCGCGAGGCGCGCGCACGCGGCTCCGCGCCGCGAAGGCAAGTGCACGTTCGAGGCGCGCGAACGAGACCACCTCGAGCAGTGGCGGAACGACTGCCGCCGCGACGATTGCGCGCAGGCGCCACCCGACCGGAATCGTGTCGCTCAGCCTTCCTCCGCGCGAAGTAGCTTCGCATCGACGCACCGGTCCACGAAGTCGCGCGTCGTGGCCTGCGCCACGTCGTCGGTGACGTCGTACTCGTCGGTAACGGCTCTCACAAGTTGGTCCATCGTGCGTGGCTGCGCGAGCGCGGTGAGGATCGCGAGCCCCGTTTCATTCACGGTGAAGTAGCGCAGGGACCCCAGATGCAGGACGACCCCTTCGTTGTCCACCTCGGTGAGGCGGAGATCGGGATGCCTATGGTACGTGGTCGTCATGCGGCGACGAGCTCCAGCAGGAGTTCAGGGCGTTCGAAGAGGTCGCGTCCGAGGCTGATCTCGAACGCCGGTGCCTGCGACACGAGCTGCGACATGAGGGCGAGGCTCCTCGGCGTACCGGCCGGTCTTGCGCCGCGCGTCGAGGACGCCGCCCAGTCGGCCGGTGGCGACGACGGCATCATCGTGGAGCGCGAGCCGTTCACGCCAGGCGACGACGTCCGTGGTACCGGCGGCGGAACCATGGGTGAGGAAGGCGATGTCGTCGGTGCCGATGCTCCATCCCTGACGTGCGAGCAGGACGGATGTGGTGGACTTGCCAGACCCACTCGCGCCCGTGCTGAGCCAGCCGCGCCCGCGTGGGTCTCGAAGGCTGGCGCTGTGAGCGTGATGCAGGCCAGCGCGGCGCAGGAGCCAAGGGCCGACAAGCGCCTGAACGGCGGGATGCGATGTGAGGAGGCCCACGACGTGAGGCATGTGGCGCAAGGTGACGGGCCGAAAGAAGAATCGCCAGCCCGCGAGGGCTGACGATTCGACTGCAGGATGCAGGCGCCGAAGCGCCAGCGACCACTTAGAGGCCAGCCGGGATCGCGAGTTCGGTTAGTGTGGTCGCTCTGCAGCACGGGTGCGACGAACGTCTTCTTCATGACAATCTCCAATACAAGAGGCAGCGGTATTCCGTCGGCTACGGTTTTGGCAAGCGAGGGGCAAGACGGGTTCGGTTCGCAAGTCGTTGTGGTATACTGATCTCCGGTGCTGTGCCCGCTCCCCATGTTGCACCAGCGCCACGAATTCCTTGAGATGGGTCAGCAATCTTCGGAAGTCCCGCGGAATTGCGGCGATGTACCGATGGGGCCGAATTGGTCTCAGCACGACATGTGTACTCGGCGTAGAGTACCTAAGGCGGCGAGGAGAGCTGCCATTCCCACAATCAGGAAGGCACATGCGTTCGACACGGCTCGTCGTTTCGGGACTGCTCGCCTGCATCTCTACCCCAGCCTACGGTCAGGAAGAGCCCTCGTTGCTGGCCCAACTGAGGGATCCCGCACACGTGAGCGCGAAGACGCTCACCGACCGGCTAGACCTCGAGCGGTACAAGGCGACGATCAAGGGGCTCACCCAGTTCGGCGACCGGCGGCAGGGTACCGATCGTAACGCGCGGGCGGTGGACTGGATCGAGGCCCAGCTCAAGAGTTATGGATGTGCGACCGAGCGCATCGTGTACGAGTACCGTCCTGCGCAGCAGACGGCGGGCAACAACGCGGCGCGACCGGATAGTGCGACGCGGGCAGCAGCGGCGGCCGCGCGTGCAGAAGCGACGGCGTTCGGCGCGGCGTCAGGAGGCGGACGTCTCCGTGGCAACCGCGGACGCACGGGGGTGAATACCGATTCCATGGCGCAGAAGGACCTGGTGCTTCGTGCGCTGAATTCGCAGCCGACCACGCCGGGCGAGCGCCAGCAGGTGTACTGCACGAAGGTCGGCACCACGCGTCCGGACGAGATGTACATCATCGGCGCGCACATGGACGGCCACGGCTGGGGCGAGGCCGCGAACGACGACGGCTCGGGCACCGCGCTGGTGATGGAGCTTGCTCGGATCATGAGCATGCCCGACGTGCAGACCGAGCGCACGATTCGCTTTGCCTTGTGGAACAACGAGGAGACGGGACTCAACGGCGCACGGGCGTACATCGCGCAGCGTCAGGCGCTTCAAGGCAAGGAGAGTCCCGCGGGCTCAGGCCGTTACCCCGAGCCGACGTGGCTCGGCATGATCCAGCACGACATGATGCTGTTCGATCACGGCATGCCGAGGGCGGATGGAACGGTATCGCCGGAACAGCGTCCGGAGGCGGACGTCAACATCGAGTTCCAGTCGAACTCGAAGCTGGCCGCGGAGTCGCAGAAGCTCGCGTGGTTTCTCCACAAGTCGAACGAGAAGTTCGCGACGGACTATCCGGCGGCGGTGGGCCCGCACATGACGAACACGGACAGCGGGCCGTTCCAGGACATCATTGCGGCCGTGAGCCTGCGCGAAAACGAGCGTGGCCGAGAGGTGGGCGCGGGGTGGGATCCGCACTGGCACCAGGTGACGGACATGTTCTCGACGTTCTCGGACAAGGATTTTCGGCTGGGGCTGAATGCGGCGCAGACGACGCTGGGTGCGATCGCGTTGCTGACGGGGGCGAAGGTTTCCAAGTAATCATGCCGCCGGTCCTCTCGTCCTCTCGTCCCGGCCTTAGCGGGCCCAGGTCGCCACCGGGCTCGTATTGCCCGCCTGATCGACTGCAGTCAGGCGTACCCGTTCGGGATCGGCATCGAGCGTAACGGAGCGCGCGTCACCGAACAGCACGCGCGTAGTCCACCTTCCACCGGCGCGGTACTGCATCGCCCACCAACGCGTTGCTTCGCCCGCGCCCGGCGTCATCTGTACCGTGCGGCCCTGCACGGTCACGGTGGGTGCTGGCGGTGGGATGTCGTCGAGCCACGGATAAGCCGGTACGAGCGCGCGCGTCGCATATAACGGCGACAACGAGCCGATCACCGCGCCACTGGAACGCTTGAGCGTGGTGGTCGTGTTGTAAAGGATGTGGCCCGTCCCGCCAATTCGCTGGCGAGTCATCGTGACCTGCGACGGGATTTCGGTGCTCGAGAACGCAGTGGCCATGCCATCGTTGACGCGATACGTCGCGAGGCCGGGCCACACGTGCCGGCCCATTGGATTCTGCGCGAGCCACCAGTCGAGCAGCGCGGGGAAGCTCTGGTTCCCCGTGATCGCCCAATAGAGTTGGGGCGCGAAGTAGTCCACCCAACCGGACATCAGCCACTTCCGCGAATCGGCGTAGATGCTCGCGTACGCATCGAGACCGGTTACACCGGCGGGAAACCCAGTGCGCCAGATGCCGAACGGCGAAAGGCCGACCTTGAGCGTCGGCGTGAGCGCGTGCACTTCAGCGTACATTCGCTGGACGAAGCGATCCACGTTGTTGCGTCGCCAATCCGCGCGCGAGAGCATCGAGCCGCTGCGCGCGTAGCTCGCGCTGTCGGGAAAGTCGATGAGACGTCCGGCGGCGTCGTTCTCCTGGTACGGATAGAAGTAGTCGTCGGCATGGATGCCATCGACGTCGTAGCGCGTCGCGATGTCCTTCACGACACGCATCGCGTGATCGTGGACGGCGGGCTCGCCGGGATCGAACCACAACTGCTTCCCATAAACGCGCAGCAGGTCGCGTCGTGCGGAGAACTGGTGCGTTGGCGCGAGCTTCGCTGTGTCGCGGGCGTTACCGGCGCGGAACGGGTTGATCCAGGCGTGCAACTCCAGCCCGCGCAGGTGCGCTTGCGTGACAGCGTATGCGAGCGGGTCGTAGCCGGGATCGGTGCCCTGCGTGCCAGTGAGCATCGATGCCCACGGCTCGAGCGTGGAGGCGTAGACGGCGTCACCGGCAGGGCGCACGTGGAACACGATCGCATTCAGCCCGCCCGCAACGGCACGGTCGAGGATGTCGGCGAGTTCGGCCTTCTGCTGGTCGGCGGTGAGGTCGGAGCGCGAGGGCCAGTCGATGTTCGCGACGGTGGCGATCCACAATCCGCGCATCTCCCGCTGGAGGGCGGGAGGGGTGGTATCGGGCGGGATCACGACCGGGGGGGTCACGGGGCCGGTACTCGTACTACCACCGCACGCGGCCACCGCCGCGAGGGACATCAAAACGCCGAATCGAATACGCATTCCGAAAAACCTAACTGCGGTTACCGGTTCACCGGTAAGCCAGATACCCGGTCCTTTCGTGGACGCGCTCGAGATCGGGCCGAATCGATCCAGGTCCTGGGTGAGCCGGTTGAAGGTGGTTGGTTTCGGGTCACAGACGTCATACGTAAAACGTCGGTTGTTGTCATCCTGAGCGCAGCGAAGGATCTGCACCTTCCCGACGGGTTGCGACGTGAAGGTGCCTCGACTCGCTGTGCTCGCTCGGGATGACACGACTAAGAACGTCGGCTAGCCCGGAACCACCAACCCGGTACCGGCTCACCCAAGACCTGGATCGATCGTGAATGATAGAGGGCCGTCCACGAAAGGACCGGTTATCCGGGCAGGTAGCCGTGACCGGCCACCGGTAGTTGAGCGCCTACTCTTTCCACGAGGCTACGAAAATCGTCCCGGTCGCGAACCGCGTCCCAGATTGGTGAGCGCAGCCACGCCATTTCGGCCGCCCGATCCTCTGCCGCCCGCCCGAGGTGCTCCATCGCTACGTCCGGCTCACCGAGCGCGATGTAGACCTGCGCGATCAGCGCCGGCGACACGTAGTGCCGCGTCGCAATATCCGCCAGCGTGCCGAGATGCCCGCGCGCCGCGTCGGGATCGCCACACTCGGCCAGCGCCGCGCCGCGGCCAGCAATGACCTCCGCGCTCTCGCCCATCAGCTCGAGCGCGCGCGAGAAGCACGTCACCGCCTCCTGCGGCCGGCCCAGCTGGCGAAGCGTGTGCGCGAGGAAGTAGTGCACGACGCCGAAATCCGCATTCAACTCGATGACTTGGCGGTACTCACGCTCGGCGTGCGCGTAGTCGCGCTCGTGGAACGACACGAGGCCGAGCGTCGCGGAGATCGACGAAGAGAGCGGATCGAGACGGCGCGCGGCATGCAGAGCGGTGCGCGCCTCGTCGAGCCGGCCAGTCGGCGCGAGCACCGTGACGGCCAACCAGTGGTGGGCCGTCGCATAGTTCGGCTCGAGTGCGATCGCGCGGCGAAAACTGTCTTCCGCACCGGACCAGTCCCAATCATACAGCGCACTCACGCATCCTAATGTCGCGTACGGCTCGGCAAGCTTCGCGTCGAGGGCGCGCGCATTCGTGGCCGCCTCGCGCGCGAGGGGCATGACGTCGTGCGGGGGACGAACACCGTACATGCCCACCGTCGCGAGCGCATCGGCAAGGCCAGCGTAGGCGAGCACGAACGTCTTGTCCCGCTCGATGGCGCGCGTGAAGAACTCCAGCGACTGCTCGAGCGCGCGCACACTGCGCTTGTTCCACAGGAAGCGGCCCTTCAGGTAGATCTCGTACGTCTCGAAGTCATGCGGCGCCTCGCTCGACGCGGCACTGCCGAACATCGTGAGCTGGAGCGCGTCGGCAATGTGGCCGGCGATGTCGTCCTGAAGCGCGAATACATCGACCAGCTCGCGGTCGAACCGCTCCGACCACAGCTCCGCCTCGTTCGCCGTGTTCACGAGCTGCGCGGTCACGCGAAGCCGGTTGCCCGCGCGCCGCACACTGCCGACGAGCACGGTATTCACGTGCAGCTTCCGGCCGACCTCCATCGGGCTCACGGTCTTTCCCTTGAACGCGAATGCCGACGTCCGTGCCGTGACGTGGAGGCCTGCAATGCGCGAGAGCACGTGAATGAGGTCTTCCGAGAGTCCGTCGCTGAAGAACTCGTGCTCGGCGTCGTTGCTCATGTTCACGAAGGGGAGCACCGCCACCGATTGTTGCGGCATCCGCTTGGCGGCCGTCGTCGGCGCAGCAATCTCCGAACGGTGCTGGCGAATCGCATCGGAGAACTCGGCACACGACGCGAAGCGCTCGTCGGGATCCTTCGACATCGCGCGCCGAACCGCGGATGAAACGACCTCGAGGCCGTGTCCCCTCTCGAGGAATGGCGGCTCGCGCGTGAGGTGCTGCACGATCACCGCCTGCGCCGACGCGCCCGAGAACGGCGGCGAGCCCGAGATCATCTCGTAGAGCACGCAGGCGAGCGAGTACTGGTCGCTGCGCGCGCTCACCTCCTCGCCCACCGCCTGTTCGGGGCTCAGGTACGCCGGCGTGCCAATCGTCATGCCGGGGGTGGTGAGCCGCCCCTCGAGTGCGCGCGGTGCGCGCGCGATGCCGAAGTCCGCGACGAGTGCGCGGTCGCCCTCGAGCAGGATGTTCTCCGGCTTGATGTCGCGATGGACGACGTCGCGCTGGTGCGCGTACTCGAGCGCGTCGGCGACGTCGCAGGCGATCTGGAGGGCCTGCCGAACCTCGAGACTCCCCTCGCGCGTGAGGCGATCGCGCAGCGTGCTGCCCTCGCGATACGGCATCACGAAGAACGCGCACCCGTCCACCTCGCCGGAGTCGAACAGCGGCATGATGTTCGGGTGCATCAGCTTTGCGGTAATGCTGATCTCGCGGCGCAGCCGCTCGCTCGTGGAATCGCCGCCGAGCTCCTGGCGCAGGACCTTCACCGCGACCTGGCGGTCGTGCTTGTGGTCTGTGGCGAGGTAGACGGTGGCCATGCCACCCGCGCCAATTTCCCGCTCGATGGAATACCGCTCGCCGAGCAGGGCCTGGAGCTTCGGGGCAATGAGAAGAGTCACCGCAAAATGATAGCCGAATGTCCTCGATGACGAACTACGACAGTCCTATAATCTCCCCACTCGGCCCGAGCGACATACCTTCCGCCGCGGGCACCTTCGGCAGGCCCGGCATGGTCATGATGTCGCCCGCCCTCCCGACGACGAAGCCCGCACCCGCGGATCCGTAGACCTCGTTGATGTGGATCCGGAACCCCGTCGGTGTGCCGAGTCGGTTGGGATCGTCAGTGAGCGAGTACTGGGTCTTGGCAATGCAGACCGGCGTATTCCCCAACCCGATGCTGGTGAGATACTCGATCGACTTCTCCGCGGGCACGGAGAAGTCCACGCCATCGCCGCCGTAGACCTTTCGGACGATCGTCTCGAATTTCTCCTTGATCGGCAGGTCGGTGGAGTAGAGCGGCGCGAAGTTCTTCCCGTTCGCCGCGAGCATCGCGACCACCTCGCGCGCGAGGTCCTCGCCGCCCGCGCCGCCCTTCTCCCACACCTCCGTGAGTATGACCTTCACGCCGAGCTTCGACGCGTAGTCCTCGACCATCGCGAGCTCGGCGTCGGTGTCGGCGAGGACGCGATTCAGCGCGACGACGACGGGGACACCGAACTGTTGCACATTCTTCACGTGGTGGGCGAGATGCGGGAGCCCGCGCTCGAGCGCGCCCAGATCCTCCTTCGTGAGCGACTTCTTGTCGAGGCCTCCCTGCATCTTGAGCGAGCGGATCGTCGCGACGAGGACGGCGGCCTCGGGCTGCAGGTCGCCGAAGCGGCACTTCACATCGAAGAACTTCTCGGCGCCGAGGTCCGAGCCGAACCCAGCTTCGGTGATGACGACGTCGGCGAGGGCGAGCGCGGACTTCGTGGCGAGCAGGGAGTTGCAGCCATGAGCGATGTTGCCGAACGGCCCCGCGTGGATGAGTGCGGGCCCCCCCTCGAGGGTCTGCACGAGGTTGGGGCGGATGGCGTCCTTCAGGAGCATCGTCATCGCGCCGTCGGCATTGATGTCGCGCGCATGGACTGGGCTGCGCTTCGCCCCTGCCGTCGCGCCGATGATGATGGAGCCGAGCCGGCGTTGCAGGTCCTCCTGGCTCGATGCGAGGGAGACGATGGCCATCACCTCGCTCGCGGGAACGATGACCCAGCGCTCCTCGCGTACGATGCCGTCGCCGACGCCGCCGATGCCGATGACTGCCTTCCGCAGCGCGCGATCGTTCATGTCGATGGTGCGTGGCCACGAGATGCGGCGCGGGTCGAGATTGTGTGGATTCCCCTGCTGGAGCGAGTTGTCCATCATTGCCGAGAGCAGGCTGTGTGCGCTGGAGATGGCGTGGAAGTCGCCGGTGAAGTGGAGGTTGATGGCCTCCATGGGAATCACCTGCGAGTAGCCGCCTCCGGCGGCGCCGCCCTTCATGCCGAACACGGGACCCAGGGACGGTTCGCGCATGCAGAGGACGGCGTTGGTGCCGATGCGCCGCATGGCCTGGCTCAGTCCGACGCTGACGGTGGATTTCCCTTCTCCGGCAGGCGTTGGCGAGATCGCGGTAACGAGGACGAGCTTGCCCTTCGCGGGGCGTTGGGAGATGTCGAGGTCGATCTTGGCCATCCCTCGTCCGTACATGTCGAATTCGTCGGTGGTCAGGCCGAGCTCGGCCGCGATGTCCGGGATGGGACGAGGCTTGGCTGCCTGGGCGATGGCGATGTCGGAGGGGAAGGTCATGTGCTCGCGCGAGGTGGCAGGAATAACGGAAGGGGACTTACGGATTGACGGATTGGGCGGATTTGAACTGATGGATCTCTGTAGGTCGCGCATTTTGGCGCCACGGCCTGAAACGCTTTGATGATGCAAGGATAGGCATCCTGCTCCACGCTTCGATCATGAGGAAAGCACTGATCGAAGAGCGACTGACCTACTCGGTCATCGGCGCATTCTACGAGGTGTACAACACCCTCGGATACGGATTGCGGGAGCACTTCTACATGAAAGCCCTCGAGCGCGAGCTACGCGCGAGGGGACATCGGGTCGTACGCGAATTCCGCACGTTCGTGATGTACAAAGGAGAGGTATTGGGATTCGAGCGACTCGATATGGTGGTCGACGAAAAACTGGTCGTGGAGGGAAAGGCAGGTCGCAAACTTCCGGAGGATTCATTCGAGCAGACGTACGGCTACCTGAAAAGCACGAACCTTGAAGTTGCCCTGCTTCTGCATTTCGGTCCAGAAGCAAGGTTCTATCGCGTGATCTATCAGTTAGCGGACAAGCACCTCGTGAAATCCGTCCATCCGCCAAATCCGTCAATCCGTAAGTCGCTCAATCCGTAGGTCCCCTTGGCGAGTCCATGCCGGTAGCAGCATCAGGAAGATTCTGCACAAATCGCCACCCGAACCGCCCCTTCACACACAGGTTGCCAAGCGTCACCGAATTGTCGAGCGGCGACTCAGCCTTCACGATCACCCCATCCTGCACATGCAGCGTGAGGGTGCACCCGACACCGCAGTAGGGACAGATCGTATCCGTCACCGTCTGCAACGCGGGATCCCAACGCCCCTCGGACCGCAGGTCGAACTCATCCTTCGCCATCAACGCACCGGTGGGACAGACGGCGATGCAGTTGCCGCAGTACACGCATGCCGATTCCGGCAAAGGCACCGCGAGCTCCGTCGAGATGCGCGCATCGAACCCGCGGCCAGCGATCGCGATCGCGAACGTGTTCTGGTGATCCGGACCGCACGCCTCCACGCACTTGTAGCAGAGCACACACTTTGCGTAGTCGCGGATGTAGAGGCCGTTGTCGATCTTCACCGGTTGCGCGACGGTCGCCGCGAACGCCGGGTTCGGCAGTGCATGATGTCCCGGGATCGCAAGGTCGCGATCTCCCGCGGCCGCGGGCGGTGCGGGGGGACCGAAGCGCGCTGGTTCACACTCGTACTCGTCGAGCAGCTTCTGCATGCCCTCGGTCGTCGAGAGATCCACCGACGACGCGAGCATCTCCAACACGAGCCGACGCGAATGGCGCACGCGCGTGCTGGCCGAGTGCACCACCATGCCGGGTTCCACGGCGCGCGAGCATGCTGGTGCCAGCACGCGCGCGCCCTCCACCTCCACGACGCAAAGCCGGCACACGTTCACAGGCCGAAGCGTCTCGAGCCAGCACAGCGTCGGGATATCGATGCCGATCGATGCACACGCACCGAGGAGCGTGGTGCCCGCGGGGACCCGGACGTCGCGGCCGTCTATGCTGATGTCCACCATCTCGCGGGCCGCACGCTGCGGACGTCCGAGCTGGACGAGCGGTTGCTGCGCAGTGGTCATGCGGTCACCTCGTACAGTCGCAGGCGCTTGATTGCGGACTCGACGGCCGCGTAGGCGGTCTGGCCGAGTCCGCAGATGGATGCGTCGCGCATGGCGACGCCGATGTCGTCGAGGAGCGCGACTTCATGTGCGACTCCACCGATCGTGCGACCATGTGCCAGCCGATGCAGCGCCTCCTCCTGCCGCACCGTGCCCACTCGGCACGGCACGCACTGCCCACACGACTCGTCGCGGAAGAACGCCGCAATCCTACGCACGACCTCGTGCAGGTCCCACCGTTCGTCGAACGCCATGATGACGCCAGAGCCCAGCGTGGTGCCGGCGGCACGCGCGGCCTCGAGCGTAAGCGGCAGATCGAGTTCATCAGGGCGGAGGAAGGTGCCGGCCGCGCCACCCATCAGAACCGCAGTGAGATTTCCGGCGCCCGCGAGGGAGAGCACATCGCGAAGCGACGTGCCATACGCGATCTCGTACACGCCAGGCCGCTCGACGGCACCGCTGAGGCAGTACAATCGTGTGCCGGTGGACTGCCCTGAACCGGTACGCGCAAACGCAGCGCCGCCCTGAAGCACAATGGGCAGCACGTTCGCGAGCGTCTCCACGTTGTTCACGAGCGTTGGCCGCTGGAACAGGCCGCGCTCGACAGGGAATGGCGGCTTGCTGCGGGGTTCACCACGCTTCCCCTCGATGCTCTCGAACAGCGCGGTCTCCTCGCCGCAGATATATGCCCCGGCGCCACGACGCATCTCGATCTCGAACCCCTCGCCGAACAAGCCGGCCGCTCGGCACTGCTGCACGGCGTTCGAGATCCGCTCGAACGCCAGCGGATACTCGGCGCGAACATAGAAGTAGCCCACGGAGCATCCGGTCGTGAACGCGGCGATCATCATCGCCTCCACGATCGCGAATGGGTCGTGCGTCAGGAGCAGGCGATCCTTGAACGTGCCTGGCTCGGATTCGTCGGCGTTGCAGACGAGATACTTCGGCGCGCCTGCCTGCGTGCGAACGGCCTCCCACTTTCGGCCGGTGGGGAATGCCGCCCCCCCCCGACCCACGAGACGCGACTCCACCAGCTCGGCAATCACCGCCTCGGCGCCCATCTCGATCGCGCGCGTGAGGGCGCGAAATCCTCCCGCGGCGCGGTAGGCGTCGATGCTCGTCGGGTCCACGACACCGACACGCTGGAGCAACACGAGCGATGCGTCGCCACGCTGCGGAATCGCGGGATCCGCCGACGCATCGATGCCAGGCGCCGCACCCTGCACGAGCGCGACGGCCCGCTCGGGGCTCATGCCACCGTACAGACGCTCTATGGGCTGCTCTCCTGCGACAGTAAGCAGTGCCGCGGGTGCGGCGTCACACAGGCCAAGGCAAGGGGAGTGCATCCATGCCCCGTCGGTGCTCGCGATCTCGACCGAATGGCCAGTGGGAGCTGCGGCGATCGCCGGCCCGCACGCGTGCTCGAGTGCATGCTCGATCGCATGTGCGCCGCGCGCGCCGCACGCGATGTCGGAGCAAACGTGAAGTACGCGCTTTGGCCTCGGCGACGTCGCGAGTAGTGCATAGAACGTTGCGACGCCCCAGGCGTCCGCGGGGGGAACGCCGAGCCGCTCGCAGACGTAGCCGAGCCCGCCCTCGCTGATCCAGCCGACGCGCGCCTGGAGTGCCTGGAGAGCGGGCACGAGCTCGTGCCGACGTGCGCGCGCCGAACGTCCGCCGAGTGCGGTGTGTGCGTCGCGATGCGTTCCGCGTTCGCCGCCGTCCCATGCGGACGTCGGCGGCCCGATGGCAGCATCCACCGCAGCCTTCTCCTCGGATGTGGGCTCCGCGTCGAGAAGGCGAATGTCCATCTACGCGTGCTCCGCCATGGCGGGCTGGTGTGCGAGCTCCACGCGGACCGCGCACGCCTTGAACTCTGCCGTGCCCGACTTCGGATCCGAGACGTCGATGGTGAGCACGTTGGTCTTCACGTCGTCGGGAAAGTGCAGGGTCATGAAGACGAGATTCTCTCGGAGGGCGCGGTCGATGTGCGCGGACACCTCGAGGCTGCCGCGTCTCGATGTAACGCGAACGAGATCGCCATCGTTGATGCCGAGTCGCGTAGCGTCCTCGGGGGAGAGGTCGAGCGTCTCCGTGAAGTGGAGCGGCGAGTCGTAGCCGCGCGACTGCACGCCGGTGTTGTACTGCTCGAGACGTCGCCCCGTGGTGAGCAGGAACGGATACTCGGGCGTGCGCTCCTCGCTCGGTGGCTCGTTGACGACGACGCTGAACGGCGCGCGCATGCCGACCACGGGTTGCTCCCACAACCTGCCGTGCAGGAACTGCGTGCCGGGATGTGACTCGTCGGGACAGGGCCACTGGATGCCGTTGAGCGCGTCGAGCCGCGCGTAGCTCATCCCGCCCACGAAGTCGGGCGCGAGCGTGCGCACCTCGTTCCAGACGTCCTCTGCCGTCGGTGTCGGCCAATCGTGTCCCATGCGACGCGCAATTTCGGACATGATCCACAGTTCGTCGCGCGCGTCATGTGGGGGCTCCATTGCTTTACGAACTCTTTGCACGCGTCGCTCGCTGTTGGTCACGGTGCCTTCGCCTTCACACCACGTTGCCGCGGCAGGCAGCACCACGTGCGCGAGCTCGGCGGTTTTCGTGAGGAAGATCTCCTGCACGACGAGATGATCCAGTCCGCGCAGCGCGGCCTCGACGTGCGACGCATCCGCGTCCGACTGCACCGGATTCTCGCCGATCACGAAGAGCGACGTCATCGTGCCGGCCGCCATCGCGTGCAGCATCTGCGTGAGATTCTTGCCGTACGTCGGCTGGATCGTCGTGCCCCACGCGCGCTCGAAGCGCGCCCGCGCCTCGTGGTCCTGCTCGATGTCCTGGAAGCCGGCGAGCTTGTTCGGGATGGCGCCCATGTCGCCGCCGCCCTGGACGTTGTTCTGGCCACGCAGCGGATTCGCGCCCGAGCCCCAGCGCCCCACGTGGCCCGTGAGCAGGCAGAGGTTGATCAGCGCGAGGACATTGTCCACCGCGTTGTGATGCTCGGTGATGCCGAGCGTCCAGCAGATCATCGCGCGGTCGGCCTTCGCGAAGGCGTGCGCGGCTTCGCGGATGACGTCCGCCGGAATGCCGGTGATCGGCTCGGTGTACTCGAGCGTGTACTCCTCGACGGACTCGCGATACGCCTCGAAGCCGGACGTCGAGTTCGCGATGAACGCCTCGTGCGCCAGGCCTGAGTGAATGATCTCGCGCGCCATCGCATTCGAGAGCGCGATGTCGCTGCCCACGCGCAGGCCGAGCCAGACGTCGGCCCACTGGGCGCTCGACGTCCGCCGCGGATCCATCACGTACAGCCGAGTGCCGTGATGCCGGATGCCCTTCAGGAGGTGATGAAACCAGATGGGATGGGCTTCACGCGCATTCGAACCCCAGAGGAAGACGACGTCCGTCTCCTCCACCTCGGCGTACGAGCTCGTTCCGCCGCCTGCACCAAACGCTGTCGCCAGACCGACGACGCTGGGAGCGTGTCACGTTCGGTTGCAGCTGTCGATGTTGTTGGTGCCGAACGCCACCCGGCTCAGCTTACCGGCGAGGAAGTTGACCTCGTTGGTTGACTTGGAGCAGCTGAAAGTGCCGAGTGCGTTGGGTCCACGCGCGACGATGTTGCGCTTGAAGCCATCGGCGGCGCGGTCGAGTGCTTCGTCCCAGGTGGCGGGACGGAGTGCGCCGTTCTCGCGGACGAGGGGCGTCGTGAGGCGCTGATAGGGGCGCGACGGGTTGCGATTGCGGGGCATCTAGAGTCTCCGAGATGTACGTTCATGAAGGTGCCCACGGGCAGCGCGAGGCGGAAGGCGCGACGGGATGCGGGGGTTGTTCAGTGGTGCAGCGGATCCCGCGTTCAACTTCCGAACGCTAGGCCTCAGACGCTCGGCGCCGGAAAGAGACTGATGGATTCCGCGAGCCCGGCAAGCACGGCATACAGGGGGACGCGCGCGACATTCGTCTTCGGGTCGTAGTGCACGGTATCCGGAACGGCGAGCAAGCCGCCGCCATACTTCGCGAGGTGGCGCGCATACTTGGCTTCCTCGCCATGGCGAGACTTGATCTCGAGACGCGCGACCGCTCGCGCTCGGTGGAGGACGAGGTCAATCTCCTCGTCGCCGCGATCGGTGCGATGATAGAGCGCGAATCGCCCGAAGCTGCGGATGAAGTGGTCGGCGGCGACTGCCTCGACGAGGTGGCCGCGGCCTGTGGGCGATTCGAGCCGCTCCAGGGAAGCCGCCCAGGGGTCGTCGTCGCCATTCGCCCAGCTTGCAAGGACGTGCCAGCTGAAGGGATCGGCAGGATACAGCTTCTTCGGGCTGCGGAACGCTGGGGCTGGGCCTTCAGGCTGCTGTGCTCGATGCAGGACATGCCAGAGAAACAGCGCTTCCGCATCCTCCACGTAGCGACGGGCGGTGTCTTTCGATCCGATGTCCGTTTCCCCGGAGATGGCATTCCAGGAGAACTCCTGCCCGAGGCGGTGGTCTGTCGCCCACGACACGATCTCGCGAAAGACCCCCTCGCGGTACCCGGCGCGCTTCATCTGGCCAGTGATGGCGGAGCGATAGATGTCATAGACGCCACGACTCACCCGGCCGGTGGCATGCTCCTCCGACATGGCATGGGGATACCCACCTGTGAGGAGATAGCGAGCGAACAACGCCTCGAGTTGGTCAGCATGCAGGACGATCTCCTGCGCTGCGGCCGCGGCCCCCTGTGGGTCGAATACATCAATGGATGGCAGGGCTGCCGTGGTCTGCGGTGCATGGGCTGTCACGTAGTCGCGAAAACTGAGCGGCATCATGATCCAGTCCACCGTATCGACGGACCGCTCCCCGCGGCGGCCGGGGGCGGTCTCCCCACCGCGCGCGAGGTCCAGCGCGTGCGATCCCGTGGCGACTACCGTCACGTTGGTGAGCGACCCTTCCCGGTACAGGGCCCGGATGACGGCGCCCCAATCGTTGACACCCGTTACCTCGTCCAGGAGCAAGTAGAGACGTGCGTCAGGCTCGGCGCTGCGGGCCCAGGCGATGTACCCGGTGACGGCGTTCCTCAGCCTGAGCACGGAGGTCAGTCCCGCCCCCTCAACGTCCGCATAGAGCACGCGACGCGGTGCAACCTGGAGCACCTCGATGAGGTGGCGCACCACGCGCTTGAGCAGTGTACTCTTGCCGACCTGTCGCGGACCACGCAGGGTGTAAACGGCATCCCGATCCAGCGCAAATGGGATGGGATGTTCAAAACGGACGGGCGCGCCAGTCAGACGTTGCAGATCTGGGTCGGTCCTGATGGCGAGGGGGGACTTCCACCATGGACTATCACGAACGAATGCGGGCGATAGGCTGGGCATGAATGGATTCTATTGCACTGGACCTCAAATAGCCAAAAGTGCAGGATTTTTGGCCATGCTTCTAGCCAAAAATGTATCGTTTACAGATCTATAAATATCCAAAACTGTAGCATATGCGGCTATGGTAGTAGCCAAAAGTGCAACAACGCCGCCGTTTTGGCCGGTGAAGAGGAAGACTTCGCGCGCCCCCTCGCTGAGCTACGCGCGAGTGGACGGCGAGCGCATCGAGACGAAATCCATCGGTCTCGAACGCGCCGGGGCGACGAAGCCTGCGACACCCGATTCCGTCTACGCCGCCGCCTCACTCACCAAGACCGTTTTCGCCTATTCTGGATTCAAGCACATCTACCTCGCGGACCCACAGAATGAGGATC
>JBKJMP010000648.1:0-3657 GCA_046596395.1 Gemmatimonadaceae bacterium | reverse complement strand
CCTGCCGCTCACGCGAGCCCGGCGAACGCGTGTCGCCACCATACTGGGTGACCCGGTCCTCGCTCCCGTCGGGATGACGATGATCGTGCTTGAGGCGGAGCCCGCCGTCGGTGCGCGTGAGCACCCACGTACGCGAGCGATCCTCGCCGACATGAAAGGGAACGCGCACCTCCGCCGGCGTGCATTGCCGCACGTGCATCACGAGCGCGGAGCGCCGCATGATGCTGTCGCCCTCGGCGCCCTCGGTCAGCCGGCCGCCGAATGCGCGTCCGCAGAGTCCCTGGAGCGCCGCCCAGAATTCGTCCTGCGGTGTGGCGACGCGTGGCTGACGAGTGGCGCTGCATGCGACGGTGAGTGAAGCAGCGAGCGCGAGCGCAATAGTCCGAAGCCGAGTTGTCATTCGTGAAGTGTATCCGCATGTACTTTTCGCGCGCGCCAGCCGACCACCAATTTCTGGGGCCAGCATGCCAGTCGCGGTACCGGAGTACGATGTACGACGTGAGACACCGAGTGTCGTCCGCACGCGGTGGGGCCTCTGCTGCCAGTTCCTGGACGCCCCGATCAAGTTCCGCACGGCGACACACAAGTACGTCGCCAGCCTGAGCGCCGAGGCGGGCCGAGCGTACCTGAAGTCGATCGCTGGCGAGAACGCAAAGGCGCTTGCCGACGCCGTTACGCACTGCGCGGCGATAGGCATCGGCGCCTTCCGCATCAATAGTCAGGTCCTCCCACTCGCAACGCATCCGGTGAGCGGCTACACGCTCCCTGACCTCGACGAGGACGGCACCATCGCCGCCGCCTTCCGCGGGGCAGGCGCGCTCGCCCGCACGCTCGACATACGTCTCTCGTTTCACCCCGACCAATTCGTGGTGCTCAACTCCGAGCGCGCGGACGTCGTACAGTCGTCCGTGCGCGAGATGGAGCTTCAGGGCTACATCGCGAGCCTCGTTGGCGCGGACGTCCTCACGCTCCACGCGGGCAGCGGCGCGGGCGGCATTCCCGAGGCGCTCGTGCGACTCGAGCGCGGCATCGAGCAGCTCGCCCCCGAACCGCGCGCGCGGATCGCACTCGAGAACGACGACCGGCGCTTCCCCCCCGAGACCCTGCTGCCGCTATGCGAACGGCTCGGCATCCCGATGGTGTACGACATCCATCATCACCGCTGCAGTCCCGACAGCCTCGACGTCGCGACCGCGACCAGGCTCGCCGCGGCCACATGGGGCGCGCGCGAGCCACACTTCCACATCTCGTCGCCGCGCGCGGGCTCGGGCGAGGGCGACATGCGTCCCCATGCCGACTACATCACCCCCGGCGACTTCCCCGACGCCTGGCGCGAGCTCGCGCTCACGGTGGACGTCGAGGCCAAGGCCAAGGAGCGTGCGGTGATCGCGATCCGCGACGCGGTGACGGCGACGACGTACACCAAACCGCGAACACCGAACGCCGAACACGGAGGGCGAACCCCGAACCCAGAACGCCCAACCGTGAACTCCTGACTCGGCCCTTCCCTGCTAGCGGTAGTTCTGATCCAACCCAGCCAAAGTGGAACGAATCGCCGCCCACGTATTCTGCGTCTGCTGGGTCGTCCGCGCCGCCTGCATCGCCGTATCGACCCGACGCGCCGCACTGATCAGCGACTTGCCGGCAACCGCCGAGCCCTCCGTATTGCCCGACGCGCGCACGAGCTGCTCGTAGAGCGACGCGTTGTCCGCGAATGCCGACAGCGCGAACCAGAGGTCGACGTCGGCTTCCACATACGAGCGCCGTGAATCGAGACGGCCGTCAGTTGAGATCGCGATGTCCTGGCGATGACGCCCCACCAGCGCCTGCGCAGTCCGACGCAGCTGTGACGCTTCCTCGGCGGACATGACCGCGGTGCCCGCAACCGCCTCCGTTCCCGCGATGCCGAGCGACTGCGCGGTGCGGAAGTCGAGGTTGCCCGTGGCGGAGAGGCCGTTGTCGCTCTGGTACTCGAACAGTGCGCGGCGAGTGGCGTCGTTCAACTGGCCGTTCACCGGGCCGCGATAGTAGTTCTGCTGCGCGAGCCGCTGCTGTGCACTGCGGACCAGTTGTTCGGCCGTGTAGATGGAATTCGCGTCGGCAACGCGTGAGCCGCGGCGGTTGAGCACGAGACGCTGCTCGAGCTGCACCGCGAGCGGAGTGCCCGCCTCAACGCGGACGTCTTGCGCCTCCGAGAGCAAGTTGCCGAGTGCGGCGAGGATGCCTGATGCGGGCCGATTGGCGGAGCCCGCACCGGCGATCGCGGCACCGATGCCGCCGCGACCACCGACCAGCACGACGCGCGCGTTCGGATCCTGCTCGATCTGCCGACGCTCGGCCGTATCGGTGCTCGTGAGCCGGCCGCGCAGGGCAAGCGCGCTGCCGTCCGTAAGTGTGAGGCGGTCGAAGCTCACCTGCACGACACCCGAGTTCTGACGATCTGCGGACTTGGCGTACGTCACCACGCCGCGGATGCGGCTGCCGGAGGGGATCACCGTGTAGTCGTCCACGCGCACAGTGTCGATCACGGTCGTCTCGAACGTCTGACCGACCTTTGCGGTCGCGGATTCGAGCGCGCTCTGCGTGCGGACGAGGATCACACTGCCTGCGGGCAGGGTGAGTCGCTGGGCCTCGACCACTGTCGCGGACGCGAGCAGGAGCGACAACGCCAGCGTACTCGGCTTCAAGGACTTCGTTGGATGGATTCGCATGAGATGGTCTCCGGATGCACGGTTTATCATACGACCTCTAGCACGGATCATTCCTTTTGAGGATGTTCTGGGACAACAGCAGCAATTCCACTCGGGAGACCTCGTGCGCGCCCTCATCGCCATTGTCTTGCTCGCCGCACCCGTTGCGGCTGCCGCTCAGTCCGCATCACCGCTCGATGGTGCCATTGCGCGCATCGCCCCCTGGGCCATCGAGACGCGACACACCATCCATCGCAATCCCGAGCTCGGCAATCGCGAGTTCGAGACGGCGAAGCTCATCGCGGCACACCTCCGCTCGCTCGGCATGGAGGTGCGGACCGGCATCGCGCATACCGGTGTCGTCGGCATCCTGAAGGGTGGCAGGCCGGGGCCGCTCGTCGCCATCCGTGCCGACATGGATGCGTTGCCCGTGACCGAGGCGGTGGACGTCGCATACAAGAGCACCGTGAAGGCGACTTACAACGGGCAGCAGGTCGGCGTGATGCACGCGTGCGGGCACGATGTGCACGTCGCGGTGCAACTTGGCGTTGCCAGCATTCTCGCATCAATGAAGGACAGCCTCGCCGGATCCGTCATGTTCATCTTCCAGCCCGCCGAGGAGATGGCGCCGTTCGGCGAGGAGGGAGGTGCGCAGTTGATGTTGAAGGAAGGGCTCTTCAAGGACAACAAGCCCGCCGCCGTGTTCGGACTTCACGCGGCTGCCGGGATGCCCGTCGGCACCCTCGGCTATCGCTACGGTGCGACGAGTGCGGCGAGCGACATCTTCCGCATCACCTTCAAGGGCAAGCAGGCGCACGGTGCGTTCCCGCACCTGTCCGTCGATCCCATTGTGATGGCGTCGGAGGCGGTACTCGCGTTCCAGACGATTCGCTCGCGCAACGTGCCGGCACTGGAGCCGAGCGTGTTGACGGTTGGCGTGTTCAGGGCAGGGGAGCGGCAGAACATC
>JBKJMP010000635.1:0-8033 GCA_046596395.1 Gemmatimonadaceae bacterium | reverse complement strand
CTCAGCCCCTGAGCCTCGGGAGAGCGTAGGCTGCGACGCTCGCAGGCTCTGCCCGATAGTGGTCCATCCGCAAACCGCGCGACGCGTCGCTGACCCGCGCAGCACCGACACTTCGATCTCATCGCGCCCGGGTCACCATTCACCACGTTGGGGTGCAACTCGTCGCATGGGGGGCACCGGCAGCCCTGAAGCCCTCCTATCCTCGGTGCAGCGATCACGGCGGCCGCCATTCCCGCCCGCAACCCTGCTCACCGAGGTCGAACATGACAACATGCCCAACGACGCTGCTCGTGCTGCTGGCGAGCTTCAGCGTCCCCGCTGTCGCTGCCGCCCAGGCGAGCGCGCCTTCCAGTTCCGCTCCCCCCAGCGCACGAGCCGCGGGCGTTACCAGTGCCGGCGAGCGGCAGGTAGCCGGGCACATCGCCGGTATCGTCGCGAATGCTCGAACGGGGCAGCCGCTCGTCGCCGCGGCGGTCGCCATACGGAACGCCGGAGACTCCGCGCTGGTGGGCGGCGGATTCACCCGCGCCGACGGCCGCTTCCGGATCGAAGGCGTTCGTCCGGGCGTCTACACAGTGCGGGTGCGCGTGCTCGGCTACGCCCCCGTGGTAAAGCGGGACGTGCGCGTGACGCCGGCCGGCATGGCTGTGGACGTCGGCCAGCTCTCGCTCACCCCGGTCTCCGTCGAGCTGTCCGCTGTGGCTGTGACCGCCGAGCGCAGCGACGTCGCGGTAGCGCCTGATCGAACCGCGTACGACGTGGGTGACATGCCATCCTCGTCGGGTGGCAACGCCGTCGACGTGCTGGGCAACGTGCCGTCGGTCGAGGTGGACGGCGACAACAAGCTCAGTCTGCGCGGCAACGAGAACGTCGTCGTGCAGATCAACGGCCGCATCTCCCCCATGCGCGCCGAGCAGCTCGGCAACTATCTCGCGCAGCTGCCATCGAACATGGTGGCGAAGGTAGAAGTGGTCGCCAACCCATCGGCCAAGAATGACCCCGAGGGCATGGCGGGCATCATCAACATCGTCCTCAAGGAGAACACCGACCTGGGCACGAGCGGTGGCTTCACCGTCGGTGGTGGGACGACCGGCAGCGTCAACGCCTCGACCAACCTCGGCTACCAGCGCGGCCCGCTCACGCTGTTCGCCAACTACGGCTTCATGAAGGACCGCCGCACGATCACGGGCTTCAGCGACCGCCAGGGATTCGTCACAGGACTGGCGCCGTTTCTGGAAGGTGAACTCGCGGGCGCGAACAACGGCCTCTCGCACAGCCTGAACGCGACGGCCAACTACACGCTCGGCGAGCGCAACACGCTCTCGTCCAACCTGGTGGTCAGCGACCGCGCTCCCACGCGCACGAACGACAACCTGTATCGCGAGCTCGATGCCAGGCGCGTGCTGGTGTCGGAGTTCCTGCAGTCCAAGCTGATGACCGGCGCCGAGCGCTCGCTCGACTACGCGCTGACGTTCAAGCATGCCGCGGAGCAGCGAGGCGACGGACTCTCGCTCGAGCTTCGCGTCAACCGTTCGCACGATAGCGACAAGGTGCGGCTCGGGGATCAGACGCTGGCCACCATTGCGGGCGCGGTCCCGGGCGTGGCCGGATTCGAGTCCAACCTCACGGACGAGCGCGAGCGGACCGGCTACATGCAGGCCGACTACACTCGCACGCTGGGGCAGCACACCAAGATCGAGACCGGCTACAAGGGCACCTTGCGTACGCTGGACAACGCGTTCGACGTGGCGAGCTCGCTCGACGGCGGGACGAGCTTTGCGGCGAACCTCGCGCGGAGCAACGCGTTCCAATATGACGAGCAGGTGCACGCGGTCTATGGCGTGCTGAGCCGGACCATCGGGCTGTTCGACCTGCAGGCGGGCCTTCGCGCCGAGCAGGCCAACACGCGCTTCGACCTCGCGAGCGCCGCGCGGCCGTTCGCCAACGATTACCGGAGCCTTTACCCGAGCGCTGTTGCCGCGTACAACCTCGACCAGTCGCGTCAGCTGAAGCTCAGCTATTCGAAGCGCGTGACGCGCCCCGTCACGCGCCAGCTCAACCCATTCGGCTTCAGAGAGGATGCACTCAACCAGTTCCGTGGCAACCCCGCGCTCCTGCCCGAGTACACGCACGCGCTCGAGGCGGGCTTCCAGCAGAGCTTCTCGAAGGGGATGCTGCAGATCACGCCGTTCGCGCGGCACACGGTCAATGCCATCCGCTTCATCCGCACCCTCGACACGGCTGGCGTCTTCACGACGACCTTCCAGAATGTGGCCACGAGCGATGCGTACGGCGCCGACGTGAACGGCTCGCTGCGGCTCGGCCGCGTCTCCGGCTTCGGTGGACTCAGCGCCTATCAGCAGGTCACCGACGGCAGCAACCTGGCCGGTGATCTCTCCAACAAAGCATTCGGTTGGTCCGCGCGTGGTAACGCGACGATCAAGGTGACCCCGTCGCTCGACCTTCAGGGCTTCCTGATGTACCGCGCACCGATGAAGAACGAGCAGGGGCGCGTCTCGGCGATGACGATGACCAATCTCGCGCTCCGCCAGAAGCTGCTCGGCGACGCGGCGAGTGTGACGCTCCGCGTGATGGACCCGTTCAAGACGATGGGCATGGGCTTCGTCACGAGCGATGATTCCTTCTACCAGACGTCCGAGCGCCGCTTCGGTGCTCGCGGACTGTTCCTCAGCTTCAACTACGCGTTCGGTCAGCAGCCGCGTCGGCCGGAGCGTGAGCGCGAGCACGAGGGAGGGCAGCAGGGCGGTGAGGGGCAGTAACCCGCTGTCCTGACGCAGCGCCGAGCCCCGGCCACCGGAGACCGGAGCCGACACTGCGACACGTGGCGCAGTACACTCGACAGTCGGCTGCCGTACAACACACGGTGGCCTGTCTACCAGTCATAACCAATCAGCCTGCGCCTTCCCGCAGCTCTGCACGAGCGCGAGGGAGGTCAGTCCTGCCAGCTTCGGAGATCGTTCATCATGCCGCCGAGCACGCCAGCCAGTAGTCAGCAGCACAGGCTCCTTCCATTGCAGGTCCTGCGACTCGCGTGCGGAGCCGCCGCCGCAGTCCTCACACTGCTCGTCGCACCGGCGGCAGGCGCACAGGCACCAGCCGCGTCAGACGCCGACCGCCCGATCGCGCGCGCGGTGCCTGCCCGAGGCCCCATCACGCTCGACGGCAAGCTGGACGAGGGTGCATGGACAGGCCTGGTGCCGGTTTCGGCGTTCACGCAGCTCGACCCGAACGAAGGGCGGCCAGGGAGCGAGCGTACCGAGGTGTACTTCGTCTACGACGCGGAAGCGCTCTACGTGGGCGCGCGACTGTATGACAGCGGTCCGGTGTCCAGACGGCTGGTGCGCCGAGATGCGCAGGTCAACGATTCCGACTGGTTGATCGTCGCGCTCGACAGCTATCACGATCACCTGACGTCGTTCCGATTCAGTGTGAACCCCGCCGGGGTACGGCGCGACGAGGCGTTCAGCAGCGGGGGCAACCGCGGCGGGACGACGCCGGGCGGTGCGGTGATCGAGCGTGGCGGGATGGCGGACGTGACATGGGATCCAGTGTGGGAAGCCGCGGCCACCGTCACCGATTCAGGCTGGGTCGCGGAGATGCGCATCCCATTCGCGCAACTCCGCTTCGGTCGCGCTTCCGTCCAGACGTGGGGACTGCAGCTCGAGCGGCGCATCGCGCGCAATCAGGAGCAGTCGCTCTTCGCCTTCGTCCCGAAGGGTCAGCCGGCGGGGGTCGGGGCTTACGGGCACCTCGAAGGGCTCGAGGGGATCCAGGCGCCCAGGCCGCTCGAAATGCTGCCGTATACCTCCGGGCAACTGCTGCGTCGACCGGTCGTGGCCCAGAGCCCCTCGGTCGCCTTTCCCAATCCGTTCCAGGACCGTGCGGATGCGAACGTCAGCGTGGGCGCCGACGTGAAATACCGGCTCACGTCGAACTTCACCCTCGACGCCACCTTCAATCCCGACTTCGGGCAGGTGGAGCAGGATCCAGCAGTCGTGAACCTCACGGCGTTCGAGATCCGGTTCGACGAGCGACGTCCGTTCTTTGTTGAGGGCGCGGAGATTCTTCGCTTCGGCACCACCGTGCAGGGAAATCCCGAAGGAGGGCCGCCTCAGCTCCTGTACTCCCGACGGATCGGGCGGTCGCCGCAGATCGGCATGCCGCGCAATGCGGCCTACGCTGACGCTCCCACGGCCACGACGATCCTCGGCGCGGCGAAGCTCACCGGGCGCACGAAGAATGGCTGGGCGGTGGGGCTCCTCGAGGCGGCGACGCAGGAGGAGATGGGGCGGATCGTCGACGCGACTGGCGCGCGGCGAACATCGGTCGCGGAACCGCTGACGAACTACTTCGCTGGACGGCTGCGTCGCGACCTGCGCGGCGGACGTACCACGTTCGGAGGGATGCTCACGTCGGTGAACCGGCGGCTCGATCCAGGAACGGCCAGCGACCTGCTGCGGTCGAGCGCGTATACCGGGGGCGTCGACTTCCGGGCGGAAACGGAGGATCGCGTCTGGTCGGTGTTCGGGTCCCTCGCGTCGAGTCACGTCAGAGGGTCGCCGTCGGCAATCGCGGCGACCCAGCGCTCGAGCGCCCACTTCTTCCAGCGTCCTGATGCCGGCCATCTCGACTTTGACCCGACCGCGACGTCGATGTCGGGATACCGCGCGCAGGTCGACGCCGGGAAGCGGGCGGGCAGCTGGATCTGGAACCTTGCCGTCGTCGCTGCCAGCCCCGGGTACGAAGTCAACGACCTCGGCTTTCAGCTCAACGCAGATCGCATCTTCATCGACCCGAACATCGCGTATGAGCAAAACAAGCCCGGCCCGCTGTTCCGCCGGTGGAGCCTGCGCTTCAGTCCTGACAACGATTTCAATTTTGACGGAGACCTGATCCGCTGGGGCGCGATGTGGAATTTTCAGTCGCAGCTGAACAACTTCTGGACGAACAGTGTGCGCTTCAACTTGATCGGGCCGGTGGCGAGCGATCGGCTCACGCGCGGTGGGCCGCTCACGCGTCTACCGGCCGGCTGGCTGGCCAGCTTCGAGGTCGGTAGTGCTCCGCGCAAGAGCTACACGGGATCCGGCGCCGCCAGCCACTCGCGCGACCGGGCCGGCATGTCGCAGACGACCGCAACGCTGCTGGCCGGCGTGCGACCCGCGAGCAACTGGAGCGTACAGGTCGGGCCGACCTTCAGTCGGGTGTACCTGCCGGCCCAATACGTCACCACGGTGGTAGACCCGACCGCCGCGTCAACGTTCGGCAGCCGGTATGTGTTCGCGGGGCTCGACCAGACGACGTTGGGAATCGACACCCGGGTGAACGTGACGTTCACCCCCGCGCTCTCGCTCGAGCTGTATGCTCAGCCTTTCGTTGCCGCGAACGACTTCGGGGCGCTCAAGGAGCTCCGCGCGCCGAAGACCTTCGACTTCCTGGAGTACGGCCGCGACGTCGGCAGCGTGACGCGCCAGTCTGGCGCGCGTGACCAGATCGACCCGGACGGGCCAGGTGGAGCACCGGCGTTTCGCGTCGATGACCCCGATTTCAACCTGAACTCCCTGCGCGGGAACGCGGTGCTCCGCTGGGAGTGGCGTCCCGGCAGCACGATGTTCCTCGTGTGGCAGCAGGAGCGCGCTGGTCGGCTCGGCGCGTTGGACGCCGAGCGTCAGGGGCTCGACGTGGGGAGCTTCGACGTCCGCACGAACCTGGGAGACATCTTCGCCGTCCAGCCCACCAACGTGCTGGTCTTCAAGATGACCTACTGGTTCAACCCGTAGGCGTGCGGCGGTGACATGTAGTGCGGCGGCGGTCGCCCGGAACGCCCACAGTTTCTCCGTCGCCCAGATGTCGACGAACGCATCGTAGACGCGCGGAGACTGCCGATTGTCCCACTCGAACTAGTGGTTGTAGAGCTCGACCATGCCGCTGTTGGTCAGCTCCTTCATCTTCATCTCGGCGCGGGCCGGCGCGTACCAGGTCGACGGATCGTTCGGATCCTTCTCCGAACTCCC
Source organism: Gemmatimonadaceae bacterium (assembly GCA_046596395.1). Taxonomy (GTDB): domain Bacteria; phylum Gemmatimonadota; class Gemmatimonadetes; order Gemmatimonadales; family Gemmatimonadaceae; genus AG11. The sequence goes on along the minus strand of JBKJMP010000635.1, from coordinate 2,001 downwards.
ACAGCAGCGCGGCCAGTCGCCCGTGTTTTCGCGCGGGACGGCCTGCTTGACGACGACGTAGCCGTTCTGCCTCCAGAACGCCCAGTCCTCGGCAGACAACACTCGCAGTGACGCTCTCGGCGTGCTCGCGAAGTTGAACCGCGATGCTTGCGGCGGTCGAAGGATTGCCGGGATGTCGGCGAGAGCATTCTCCGGCACCATACGGATGGGCGCGGCGGTCTCGCGTTCCATGGCTCCTCGTGGTTTGGCAGATGTCACAACGGTATTCGCTACGACGCGCTCGTCACCTCGTCATACGCCACCGTGAGCGGATCACGCGCGCTCGCCTGCTGAAATGGCCCCCACGCCTCGAAACCAGCCAGCGGCTCGCGCATGGCAATCGTCTCGTCGCGCGAACGACCCGCCGCCACCTGCTTCTCGACGAACGCGATCACGGCGCCGAGGTAGTCACGGAATCGCAGAATGTCGACCGAGCTGCCGGTCACGGGAAGCCCCGTGTTCGCGTGACCGAAGATGTAGATCGTGTCGCGCGAATGGGTCTTCACCACCTGATCCAGCATGCGCGTCCAGTTCCGCATCGAAGCGCCGGCCGCGCGGTCCACGGAGGGATGACGCTGGTTGAACATGAGGTCACCCATGTGCACCACGTTCGCCCGCTCGAAGGTGATCACCGCGTCACCACTCGTGTGCGCCCGTCCATGATGGCGCGCCACGATGCGCTCGTTGCCGACGTCGACCGACCACTGATGGGTGAAGGTGGTGTCGGGGTACAGCATCTCAGGTGCGTTCTGCTGCGGCGCCGGCTGCGGGGCCGGCCCTCGCCGCAGGTGCTGGTCAGCCATGCCATGTGCAACGACGCGCTTGGCGACCCCTCGGAACACCGGGTTGCCTGACGTGTGGTCGCCATGATGGTGCGTGTTGATCAGCACGTCGACCCCGCGATTTTTTGAGCGCGTCTGCAAACCCTCGAGCAGAACCTTCGCCTCTGGCGCGAACTGGGTGTCGACCACGGCGACGCCTCGGGGGTTCACGAGCCATCCGACGGTGCCTCCCCGCATCGTGAAGATGCCAACGTTGCGGCGTACGAGCGTGAACACCGGCTGCGCCGCCTGCGCCTGTTGTGCGAACGCCGAGAGTGGGCGTGCGAGACCTGCACCGAGGGTCGCGGCAGCGGATGTGAGGAGAAAGTCGCGGCGTGAAAGAGACATCGGAATCTCCGGTCGTCGTGTCAGGTGGTTCAGCGAACATCCTGAGCCTTATCGCGCGGTGCCGGGATCGGAAACTCGAAACTGGTAGCGTCCCGATCCGACCTCGAACACCACGTGACCCGCCTCCGGACGCATCAAGCGAACGCCGGCCGCACGGCTGGCAGGCATGACTTCTACACCGCCGATCTCTAACACGTTGGCGGCAGTCGGCGCAGGCACGTGTACAACACCCGTCACGTTCGGCGGCACGGTGACATCCAGCTCGAGACGACGATCATCGCCGTGACGGCGATCCGCGTGAGTCGATGCGTACGAACGCGAGCCCGTTGTTCGGATTCAGCGGGATCACCAACTGCTTCGCATGCGAGTCATAGCACATCGACGCGGCGTTCGGAATGTTGCGGGCAAGAGGCCAGTCGCTCGACCGAGGCATTGGGCCAAGTGGCTTTTCCCCGCGGACGATGGACCTGCGAGCAAAGCGCGCGAGTGGCTCACCACGGCGTACAGCGGCGGCCGGCGCCAGCCGGTCCCAGTATGCGTCGCTCACCAGGTCACTCGCGTTGGCGGCCACAAGCCCGGCGAGCAGGACGAGCGCGCCGCGTCGACGCCAGAAGGCACGGTCCAGCGAGACACGACGACTCATCCAGAGGATGAGGGTCGTGAGCACGGCCCAGAGCACTGGGTTGATGAAGGGTCGCGGATTGGCACCCGACAAGGCTTCGAGCACCGGACGGTCCCGGTCCGGCTCGAGTACCTGCGTTGCGACGTTGAGCACTCCGTAGAACGCCCACAC
>JBKJMP010000282.1:0-2998 GCA_046596395.1 Gemmatimonadaceae bacterium | reverse complement strand
GTGGACTGGCGCCTGCTCGCGCGCAGCGACCGCGCGTACGTGCGCCTCACCACCGATCGCGCGACGTTCCGGACGAGCATGATCGTCGATGCGTCGGCGTCGATGGCCTTCCCGTTGCCGGCACTCGACAAGTGGCGCCTCGCGCGCGAGGTCGCGGTGGGACTCGCGTCGGTCTCGCACGCGGAGGCGGATCCCGTTGGGCTTGCGATTGGCAGCGCACAGCCGGTCGTCCTCGCTCCGCGAGCGAGGCGCAGTGTGCTGCTCGAGATGATGCGGGCGCTCGACGCGACGACGCCGTCAGGCGCGTGCGCGCTCGCGCCGCTCGTGGCACACGCCCGCGCCTCGCGCATCGTGGTGATCAGCGACCTCCTCGGTGACACCGATGAGCTGCTCGCTGCCGCGGGCCTGCGCGTGGCAACGAAGAGCGAGGTGATCATGGTGCACGTGATCGCGACGGAGGAACTGGATCCGCCGAGCGACGCGCTGCTCGCGGTGGACCCGGAGTCGCCGACGGTGCGTCGCATCCTCGACGGCGACCTACGCGCTGCGTACCGCGACCGATTCACCAGATGGATCGACGAGACCGCTGCCGCCATACGAGCAGCAGGGGTGCGCTATATCCGCGCGACGACCGACGAGACTGCGCCACATCTCGTGCGGCGCATCGCGGGCGAGACCGCGCGGCGCGGCGCATGAGCTTCCTCGCGCCGTGGGCGTTGGCAATCGGGGCGATTGCTGCGGCGGCCGCTGTGGTGTTGCACCTCGTCGCGCGGCAGCGGCCGGCGGCGTTCCTGCTCCCGACGGCGCGATTCATTCCCAACCAGCGCACGCTCGTGAGCCGCGTCGCCACGCGTCCGCGGGATCTCCTGCTGCTTGCGATGCGAGTGCTGTTGCTGCTCGTCGTCGGAGCGGCGTTCGCTCGGCCCGTCATCTCGCCGTCTCGCGGAGCCGTCGCGCGCATTGTGCTGCTCGATCGCTCGGGCGCGGTCGCGGATCCGCCGGCCGCCGCGGCTCGCGTGCGTGGACTTGTCGCTGATGGGATGCCGACGACGATCATCGCCTTCGATAGTGTGCCACGCGTGGTGGAGGCAGCGATGCTCGACTCGCTCGTTGCCGTGCCGCGGTCGAGTGCAGCGAGCTCATTGAGCGCCGCATTGGTCGCGGCCCGTCGCGTGAGTGCTGATGTTGCCGCGGGCGTCGACTCCGTGCAGCTCGTACTGGCGTCACCGCTTGCGGCGAGCTCGATGGATTCGGCGACCATGCGGTTGCGGCGCGCGTGGCCCGGGGCGATCCGGCTCGATCGCGTGCCGTTGCGGACCGCTGCGGATACCGCTTGGCGACTCGAGCGGTCGCTACCACTGGAAGATCCGCTCGGCCCGGCGGTTCGTGCGCGTGCGGGTGTCACGGGCGGCGCGGTCACGCGGATCGTGCGCGGTGTGCTCACCGGCGCGGACTCCGCCTTCGCGCGGAGTGGCGCTACCGTCGTGCGATGGGATTTATCGTCTGATGTCCGCGTCGCCGCCGAGGGAGTGCTCTTCGGCGAGGAAGTCGTGGTCGCTGCGCTCGGGCGGGCCCCGGTTGCGGACGCCGGACTCGCACGCGCACGCTGGGCCGACGGTGCGCCGGCTGCTGTGGAGTCGCGCGCTGGCAATGGTTGCATTCGGCATGTCGGCATCGTGCTTCCCACGGCCGGCGACCTTCCGCTGCATCCGCCATTCCAGCGGATGGCGCGCGCTCTTCTCACGCCGTGTGGCGTGGAGGCGAGCGACAAGCCCGCCGACTCCGCATTGATCGTAGCGCTCGCCGGATCGAGCACGAGCGCCGCATCGGCGAGCGCACTTCGCGACGACAGTCGGCGTCCGTCACCGCTCGTGCCCTGGCTGCTGGGTGCGGCGATCCTGCTGGCACTCGCGGAGCTCGGCGTACGGCGCCAGGTGCGCGAGGCCGACGCATGACCGCACACGCTCGTCTCTTGGAACTCCGTCGAGCGCTCGCGTTTGCGCTTGCCGCACGTGCGCTCCTGATCGGCACGAGTGTCGGCGTGTTGCTCCTCATCGTTGCGCGCGGAGTCGTCGCGCCAGCGTGGAGCATCCCGGCGATCTTCTTCGTGGCTGTCGGCGTGGCACTATTCCAGTTGCTCAAGCTGCGTCCGCTGCGTTCGCTCCCGAATGTCGCGCTTTGGGTGGAAGCGCGTACGCCCTCGCTGCGGTATGCGCTCGTTACCGCCGCAGACGGCGTCCACTCGCGGGGTCTCGAGTCACAGGCGCTTGGCGTGCCGTGGTGGACGGACGCGCGCCACGCGGTGCTGCGATCGCTCGCTGTGCCAGCCGTTGCGGTCGTCGGCGTGCTGGCACTCAGCGCGGTTAGTGGAACGGCGTGGCGCGAGATCGCGCGCGTTGCCACTGGAGCGCGGGGTGCTACCGCATCCGACCGCGCGACAAACGTCGATGTGCTCGCAACGGTTCACGTCGAGGTCACGCCGCCGGCGTACGCCGGACGCGCGCGGACTGCTTTCGATGATCCAACGAACGTCGAGGCGCTCGTGGGCAGCGCCATCGTCGTGAGCGGACGCGGAGACGCACAGCAACTCACCGCCACCGTTGATTCGGCCAGTCGCAGCGTCGCGCCGCGCGCGGCCGGCTGGAGTCTCTCATTCGCCATGCCCGCGCGGCCGGCCATCATGCGCCTGCATTCGTCGGCCGCTCGCGACCGGCTGGTCGTGCTCGCGCCGATCGCCGACGCCGCGCCTGCCGTCACGTTGATGATCCCCGCGCGCGACACAATCGTGCGCGAGGCGAAGGGATACCTCGCGCTCCGCGCGCAGGTGCGCGACGACATTGGACTCGCGGATGCGTCATTCGAGATCGTCGTGAGCTCCGGCGGCGGCGAAAACTTCACCTTCCGCACCACGCGAATCGCGCACACGCGGCTCGGTGGCGTCCTCGAGCACCTGCTGAATGCGCGCGTGTCACTCGACTCGCTCGCCCTTCAGCCGGGC
>JBKJMP010000251.1:0-4862 GCA_046596395.1 Gemmatimonadaceae bacterium | reverse complement strand
CGTGCCCGTGAGCACGTAGCGCCGGTCCGCGCCGGCGGCGACCGAGTCCTTGAGGTGCGTATGCCGGATGTACTTGCCGAGCTCGCGCACGGTGGTCTCGGGGGATTCCTTGCCGAGCACGAAGGTGTGGTGCGCGTCCCAGAGGAACTGGGCGCCTGGGGAGTCGGCCCGCTTAAGAAGCTCGAGGAGCGTCGGCGAATCGACGAAGTCGCCGTGCGACTCGATGAGGACGGTCACATTGCGCGCGCGGGCGTACTCACCGAGCTCGCGGAAGCCGGCGGCGATGTGCGCAAGCATCTGCTCGCGCGGAACGTTCGGGAGGTACCTGTCGCCAAAGACGCGAACGTAGGGCGAGCCGAGGGCGGCGGCGAGGTCGATGAAGCGACGCGCTTCGGCCATGCCGGGGTCGCGCTTCGCCGGCTCCATTTCGTGGAGGTTGGTGGAGGCGCCGAGTCCGGCGACGGTGAGCGAGCGGTCGGCGAGCTCACGCCGAGTTTGCGCGATCCGGTCGGGCTGGAAGATCGGGGCCCGTGGGAGGTCCATGACGTCGAGGTAGCCGCGGAGCTCGATGGACGAAAAGCCGTTCGCGGCGGCGAAGTCGAGGGTCTGGAGCCAGGTCCAGGTGGGGGTGCCGAGGGTGGAGAAGCCGATTGGCAGTCGTCGCGCGGTGCCGAGGGTTGGGGCGGCGGCGGCGCGGGAGCAGCCGGCGGCGACGGCGGCAGTTGCTAGTGCAACGAAAGATCGGCGATCCATGGGAATCCTCGCTGAGGGCGAGTAGGAAGCTCGCCGGGAGCGCTGACCGAGGAAAGGTCGGCAACTGCGGATGGGCGGCGGGCGGCGGACGGTTGCTCATGCGATGGCGCCCGAGCTGGATCGTGAACATTCACGCAATCCCGTCGGACTGCTTCCCGAAACAGGACGTCGGCTCCGTCTTCGGCATCGGGGGCACAGCGGCGGGCATCGCAAGCATGATCTTCACCATATTGGCCGGCTACGTGGTGGACCACTGGTCGTACACGCCACTATTCATCATGGTAGGTATCATGGGTCCGCTGGCGGCGCTGCTATTCTTCAGGATCATGGGTCCTATTGAGCGCGTGCGGGCGGTATTGGCGAAGTCGTCCTGAGCCGGAGACCGTTGTCATCCTGAGCGAAGCGAAGGATCTGCACTTCGGCACGCTCTCTCGCGATGCCGTGCGCGAGACGCTCGAACGCGGCCTCGCTGGCCGCTTCGCGGGCGAGCGCGTGCTCCTGCTCGTCCCCGACCATACCCGCTCGCTCCCGCTGCCGTTTCTCTTCCGCGCGCTCGTCGAGATCCTGCACGACGTCGCGCAACTGAACGTCATCGTCGCACTCGGCACGCACCCGCCGCTGTCGCGCGAGAGCATGAACCGCCTCGTGGGCATCACCGAGGACGAGCGCACCACGACCTTCGCACACGTGGGCCTCGCCAACCACGCGTGGAACGACCCGACGGCACTCGCGACGCTCGGCACCATGGAGCAGGACGAGATTCGCGCCCACGCCGGCGCACACTGGCACTCGTCGCTGCCCGATCGCGTGGAGATCCAGCTCAACCGCGCCGCGCTCGAGCACGACCACATCCTCATCCTCGGCCCCACCTTCCCGCACGAGGTCGTGGGCTTCTCCGGCGGTGCGAAATACCTCTTTCCCGGCATCTCGAGCGCCGAGATGATCAATGCGACGCACTGGCTCGGCGCGCTGGCGGGAGTCGTCGATACGATCGGGGTCAGAGTCACCCCGGTGCGCGCGATGATTCACGCGGCGGCCGAGCGGCTCGCGACGCCTGTGACGTTGATCGCACTGACGGTTCAGGGAGACGGGCTCGCCGGGGTGTTCGTCGGCGATCACCTCTCGGCGTGGAGCGCGGCCGCGGACCTCTCGGCCGAGCGGCATGTTCGTTGGAGCGAGCGTCCGTACCAGCGCGTGCTCTCGTGCGCGCCGCCGATGTACGACGAGCTCTGGACCGGCGCCAAGGCGATGTACAAACTCGAGCCCGCAATGGCGCTGGGCGGCGAGGTCGTGATCTACGCTCCCCACCTGGACACCGTGAGCCGAGTGCACGGGGGACATATATATGAAGTGGGCTACCACATCCTTCCGTACTTCCTTGCGGACTGGCCGAAATTCCGGGACGTTCCGCTGGGGGTGCTGGCTCACAGCACGCACCTCCGGGGATCAGGGGTGATGGAGGGCGGGGTGGAGCGGCCGAACGTGCGCGTCACGCTGGCCAGCCGCATTCCCGCCGACGAATGCGCGCGGCTCAACCTCGGCTACATGGATCCGGCGAGCGTCGATGTGAACGAGTGGAAGGATCGCGAGAACGAAGGAATCCTCCTCGTTCCGAAGGCAGGTGAGATGTTGTATCGCGTGAGGAGTTGATTAGATGACTGTCGAGCGGGCGAACTTCGGGATGATGGGGCTGGGCGTGATGGGGCAGATGCTCGCCCTCAACATCGAGCGCAACGGATTTCGCGTCGCCGTGTTCGACATCTTCCCGGAGAAGGTGAAAGCCTTCGGCGAAAAGCACGCCGCCGAGAACATCGTGCCGTGTGAGACGCTCGAGGCGTTCATCGCCGCGCTGGAGACACCGCGCCGGATCATGATGATGGTTCCCGCGGGTGCGCCGGTGGACAAGGCGATCGAGGGGATCCGCGGCTCGCTGGAGAAGGGCGACATGCTCATCGACGGCGGCAACACCTGGTTCCTCGACACCGACCGCCGTTCGCGCGAGCTCGAGGCACTCGGCATCAACTTCATCGGCACTGGCGTGTCCGGCGGCGAGCAAGGCGCGCTGTGGGGGCCGAGCATGATGCCCGGAGGCCAGCGCGAGGCATACGAGCTCGCGGCGCCGACCTTTCGTGCGATTGCCGCGAAGGCCGAGGATGGCGAGCCGTGCGTGGCGTACATGGGTCCGCGCGGGGCGGGGCACTACGTGAAGATGGTGCACAACGGCATCGAGTACGGCGACATGCAGCTCATCGCCGAGATCTACGATGTGTTGCGTCGCGGATTGGGCATGGAAGCGACGGAGCTCGCGGACCTGTTCGACGAATGGAATCGCGGCGAGCTCAAGTCGTACCTCATCGAGATCACCGCGGCGATCCTGCGCACGCGTGATCCCGAGACCGGCGTGCCGCTGGTGGACGTCATCGTCGATGAGGCGGCGAGCAAGGGCACCGGGAAGTGGACGAGCCAGAACGCGCTCGACGTCGGCGCACCGATCCCGACCATCAATGCCGCGGTAGAGAGCCGGTTGCTGTCGAGCCTGCGGGCGCAAAGGATCGGCGCCAGCAAGGTGATCACGGGCCCGTCGCCGACGTTCGTCGGCAACCGCGAGGCGATCATCGACGCGGCACGACATGCGCTCTACGCGAGCAAGGTCATGTCGTACGCGCAGGGGATGGGGTTGCTGCGCGCTGCGTCGGCCGAGTACGAGTTCGGCCTGGACCTGGCGGAGATCGCGAGGATCTGGCGAGCCGGATGCATCATCCGCGCGACCCTCCTCGGCGACATCATGGCGGCCTATCGTCGCAATCCCGATCTCGTGAACCTGCTGATGGACGATGCCTTCCGGACGGCGGTGGAGGAGCGGCAGGAAGGTTGGCGCATGACGGTGCAGACGGCGATCGGGCTGGGCATTCCCGTGCTCGCCCTGAGCTCGTCGCTCGCGTACTTCGACGCGTATCGGAGCGAGCGACTGCCCGCGAACCTCACGCAGGCGCAGCGCGACTACTTCGGCGCCCACACGTATCGGCGCACCGATCGCGAAGGAGCGTTCCACACCGAATGGATCACGGAATCAGGGGGACGCGCGTCGTGAACGGACTCCAGATCAAGAAGGACGCGTCACTCGATTTCCTATCGCTTGGCGCCCTCATTCACAGGCTCGATCCCGGGCTCATCCCCTTCCGGAAGGCGACCTCCTGCTCGATTCACGTGAGTGGAGGAGAGTTCAACTGCGCGGCGAACCTCGCGGACTGCTTCGAGCTGACGACCGGCATGGCCAGCGCGATGGTGGAGTATCCCATCGGCGACCTCATTGCCGAGCGCGTTCGCGCGATGGGCGTGCGTCCGTTCTACAAGCGGTTCAAGCACAACGGCGTGAACGGCCCCAACATGGGAACGGTGTACAGCGATCGTGGTCACGGCGTGCGCGCGCCGGTCGTGTTCTACAATCGCTCGAACGAGGCTGCGGCGCTGCTTCGGCCCGGCGACTTCGACTGGAACGCAATTTTCTCGAGCGGCATTCGCTGGTTCCACAGTGGTGGCATCTTCGCCTCGTTATCGGAAACAACCGGCGAACTGATCGTGGAGGGAATGCAGGCGGCTCGCGCGGCTGGCGTCGTCACGTCGTTCGACCTGAACTACCGTGCAAAGCTCTGGAACATCTGGGGCGGCGGAGATCGCGCGCAGTCGGTGATCAAGCGCATCGTCGAGAACGTCGACGTGCTCGTGGGCAACGAGGAGGACCTGCAGCTGGGGCTTGGTATTCCAGGTCCCGAGGTCGCCGCGGAATCGAAGCTCGACCCGAGCGCGTTCTTCGGCATGATCGACCAGGTGGCCGAGCGATATCCGCGAATCAAGGTGGTCGCGACGACGCTCCGGGAGGTGCACTCCACGACGCGGCACAGTTGGGGAGCCGTCGCGTGGATCGATGGCAAGACGTACGTCTCGCCCACGTGCACGCTGGACGTGATCGATCGCGTCGGTGGCGGCGACGGCTTCGCGTCGGGCTTCTTTTACGGATTGCTCACGGGCGAGGAGCCGCAACGCGCGCTGGATCTCGGCTGGGCGCACGGCGCGCTCGTCACGACGTTTCCGGGTGACACGACCATGGC
>JBKJMP010000463.1:0-9780 GCA_046596395.1 Gemmatimonadaceae bacterium | reverse complement strand
CAGATGGTGTTCCGACTCTGCGATCTCATGTGCGGCGAGCGCGTAGTAGACGAACAGTCCCTCCTTTCGGCGGCTCACGAAGTGACCCTCCTTCTAACGCGAAGGACCGCCGGACTTCGGTTTCCTCGAGGTAACCAACAGCGGCGTCGGCATTCCGGCGGAGAAGCACGAAGTGGTCTCCACCCGTTCGTACAGGACTGCGCATCCGGAGCGTGGTGGGCAAAGGATCGCGTTCGCGCGCAGTGGTCCGCAGGCGGCCCGTGCAGACAGGGAGAGCGAGACCAGCGGAAGCTAGTGCAGGATCGGGCCGAGCCTGCTCATGCCGGACGTCTCCGACGGTGCGCGGGATGCGGGTGGCGTCACCTCGGGCATGGATACCCGCGACAGCAGGAACGTCACCCGGCGGACCGCTCGACACTGCTCGAGAGAATCCCGTTGATGTCGCCGTTCACGTCACGGAGCGGCTGGTAGACCACATCAAAGGTCCCCTCCGTCAGCTCGGTATCCGTGCCACGCCGGAATCGAGCGGTCAACCCGCGACCATGATACGGCTTCCCCGTTGTGTACACGGTGTCGAACATCTCGGCGAACCCCTGCTCCGCCAGCTCCGGGAACGCATTCCTCATGGTCAGGCCGACCACGTCTCTGCCGCCGAGAAGCGCACGGGCGAACGCGTTAACGATCTCGAATCGATGTTCGGGCCCGCGCGTGACGGAGATCGCCACGGGAATGTTGGCGACCACCTCGGCAATCCCCTGCCGCACAGCCTCCTCCCGCAGCAGACGCATGCGATCCGTGATGTCGCGGATGAAGAGCATGGCGCCATCCTCGACGGGCGCCACGGTGACGGCATGCCATGCGTAAAGGCCGTGGTAGAACACCTCGAAGCGACCGCTCAAACCACGCGAGATGGCGCGTTCAATGGTCTCGGCAGCCTCGCTGGTCCGGGCATCCCGCGCGAGCGTCCAGAAGGCCGTGCCCTCGAGCTTGTCGGCCTGAACGCGGAACAGCCGCTCTGCCTGAGGATTCGCTGACCGGATGGACCCGTCCGCGTGAAGGAGGAGGATCCCATCCGAGGTGTGTTCGAGAAGTGCTTCAGCCTCGTCAGGCGCTAACGGAGTTGACATCAGGCTACGGATTGAAGGGAGACGACGGCGGTGTCGGGAGCCGGGTGGCTGCCAGTCTCGTCGTCGATGAACGCCCGCTGTGCGTCACGAGATGGCGCCAGCTCGCCGTACGAATAGAACCCCGTCAGCATAGTATCGTGCCCCAGGACGTCGTGGGCGCGACTCGCTTCCTCGGAGGCGCGCGGCTGCAGCAGCAAGCGCCTTCCGATGCAACTTTGCGCGATCGCGAGCCCTCCTCCGTTGCGCGGTCCACCCTCGACACACTGCAATCCTGCGGCACGTCGCCCGCAAAGGTGACGCTGCCGTCGCCGGCGTTCACGCCGAGAATCGTCCGGACGACCCCGGTTCCGGTGACGTTCGCGCGCACCTTCCGCGGAAACAGGAGGCCGCTCGCGGGGAGGGCGTATCCCAGTGGGCCCAGCAGCTCCTGGTACAGTTCGAGCGCGTTACGCCCATCGATCTCGTAGAGGACGTTCCCCTCGGATCGCGTAATCATGCGCTCCGGGCCGAATGCGTCCCAACCGGCGTACGAGCCGATGCCGACGTCGAGTCGCTCTCCGTAGAACCCCACGGCCACCACGCGGCCGGCCCCGAGTGCTTGGTCAAGCCCGACGGCGGTGGAGACAACGAATTAGAACAGGGCGAGAAGCATTGCGAATGCAGGTACACCTATGACTGCCCCGGGTCCTTGGGTAACCGACCCACCCGCTTCAGGGCGTCGCGCAACACGTACTCGATCTGCGCGTTCAACGAACGCAGGTCGTCGTCCGACCACCGTTGCAGCGCGTCGAGCAACGCACGGTCCATCCGCAGCAGGAACGGCTTCCGTTCGCCCACCTGCTAGTAAATCGAGCCCGCGTTCACGACCGGCGACGCCGAGCGCTCCGAGCAGAGCACGACGAGCAGGTTACTGACCATCTGCGCCTTGCGTTCCTCGTCGAGCACCACGATCCCCTTGTGCGAGAGCATCTCGAGCGCATGCTCGACCATGCCCACGGCGCCCTCCACGATCTTCGCACGAGCCGCGATGATCGCGCCCGCCTGCTGGCGTTGCAGCATCGCCTGCGCAATCTCGGGTGAGTACGCGAGATGCGAGATGCGCGCCTCGATCACCTCCATGCCAGCCTTGGCAAGGCGATCCTGGATCGCGCTCTGGAGCGACTGCGACACCTCTGCCGTATGCGTGGAGAGGGCTTCCTCGCTGTCCGAATGCGAGTCGTACGGGTACGACTGCGCCACCGCGCGGACGGCCGACTCGCTCTGCACCGTCACGTACGTCGCGTAGTTGTCCACCTCGAATAACGCCTCGGCCGTATCCACCACCTTCCAGACCACGATCGCCGCAATTTCGATCGGGTTCGCGCGACTGTCGTTCACCTTGAGCTTCGCCGTCTCGAAATTACGGATGCGCAGCGAGATGGTCGTCTTCGAGAAGAACGGATTCGCAAACCAGAACCCCTGCGTTCGCACCGTGCCCTTGTACTCGCCGAAGAGTTGGAGCGCCTTGGCTTCGCCGGGATTCACCGTGAAGAAGCCCGCCATGGTGATGAGGAACCCGACGATCGCCAGCGCCGATGCGATGATGCCGCCAACGCTCAGGGTCTTGATGGACCAGACCAACGTCGCTCCCGACAGGAGCGTGAGGATGACGACGATGATGAACGTCGTGATGCCGGGTGACGCCTTGTAGGTATTCTCGCGAAGCATTGCCGATATGACCCCGTTAGAGTGCGACCAAAGTGATATCACTTTGATCGCATGTCAAGAGGGAGTTACCGAAACCCGTCCTCGTACTGCGCCGCCAGCCGCGTGAGCGCCGAGAAATCACCCGTCGCCTCCGCCACCTGCAGCACGGCCACGAAATCGGGCGTCAGTGTCGGGCACGAGGCGAGCGTTACCGTCACCGGCTGCGTCCCGAGGGTGCGCTCGTCGATCGCAGCCACGTACGCCGCGACCCCCGCATCCGCCGACGCGTCCGCCGCGAGGCGAATCGAACGCGCCAGCGGGAGTCCTGCCTCGATAGCCGTCGCGAGCGCCCGCGCGAGGCGTGCGCGCACCATCGCCGGCGAACGCCCGTACCGGTTTGCCACCGCGGCCACGATCGCCCCGCCGGAAAGAATCCAGAACGCCATCCCCGCCGTCACCACGGCGACGTACGCCACCGCATGCCCGAAGTACAGCAGGGGAAACGGCGCAATGAGCGTCGCGAACATCGCCGTGAAGAGTGGATACGCCATCCGCTTGCGCACGGCGAGCATCAGGCGGTGCTTTCGCGAATAGAATTCCGCCAGCAGTCGCATCACTTTCTCGAGCGAGCCGGTCTCGTCTCCAAGGAGCAGGAGCGTGCTCTCGAACGCATCGAATCGTGATCTGCCGAGCCGCACGAGGGAGCCAACGTCCCTTCCGTCGCGCGCTCCCGTGAGGAGCCAGGACCGGAGCTCCTCGACGCGCGCGGCCGCCCGCGGTCCCATGGCTTCGAGCGTTGCCGGAACGGTGAGGCCGGCGGCCGTCCCGGCCTGCCACATCCGGTAGAACTCCGCGCGGTCGCGTCCGTCTTCGAGCGTGCGCCACGCCGCTAGAGCGGTCGGCATCGTCCTGCCAAGTTAAGTCCGATAATGCGCGGGTCGTGTTACTGGACCTTCACCGACCCGTTCATCCCGGCATGCAACGTACACCGGTACGTGTAGGTACCGGCTGCGGCCGGCATCGAGATCGCCTTGCTGCCGCTGGTGTAGTCGCCGCTCGGCGTGATCGTCGCGAGCGCGAACGTGACGTTGTGCGCGAGGTTGTCGTTGTTCGTGAAAGTCACGGTGGCGCTAGGTGCAACCTGAATATCAGGGGGCGTGAATGCGCTGTTGAGCAGCGTCACCGCTGTCGTGACGACGGGAGTGGTTCCGGCGGGGGTGCCGGGCGTACCCGGCGTGCCCGGCGTGGGAGACGTCGATCCGCCACCACAGGCGGCGGCGACGGCGAGGACGATGACAAAGACACCTTGGGTCGGGCGGAGCACGTTCATGTGGCTCTCCTGTCATCCAGAGCGGAGCGAAGGATCTGCACTGCTGTCGCGCACTCAGACCCCACAACGGACCAATCCGTTAGCTGCATGTGCAATCAATGCACATGCACCCATTTTAACGGGTTGCGGGCCCCTAGAGTTGAACGCGCGTTCCCTCGAGTCGCGCCGCTACCGAGGCCACGTCCCCGCGACTCGACATGTCGAGCACCCCCGCGCGCACGCGAACTGCCTCGAATGACATCCACCCTGCTTCGATCGCGAGCATGACCGCCTGCGGCAGCTCGAGTTCCCCTCGCGCCGACGGGGGCACCGCCCGGCACGCGCGAAAGATCTGCGGCGTGAACAGCCAGCAATTGAGGCTGGCGTACAGCGCATCCTCGCCCGTCGACATCCCGAGCGGATCTGCACTTGCCGCCGGCGTCGCCACGATCTTCTCGAGGTTTCCCGCCGCATCGATCTCCAGCGCGCCGAACCGCGCAAGCCGCTCGGCCGGCACGTTGCCGAGCGTCGCCAGCGACGCGCGATGAAATGCGATGAGCGCGGGGTTGGTTCGCCGGTGCAATGCCGCGAGGGTCTCGGCCGGATAGTAGTTGTCCGAGTTGATGACCACGAATGGCTCACCGTCCGCGAATCTCTCCGCCGCGAGAACGGCATCGGCGGTCCCGAGTGGCTTCTCCTGCACCGCGAATTCGACCTGCACCCGGCCAGGCGTGATCTCCTCGCCGTAGTAGCGGCGTACCACGTCGTGCTCGGGACCGATCACGAGGCACACTCGCGTGAACCCGGCGTCGGCCAGCGCGCTGATCAGGTAGTCCATGAACGGACGCCCGATCGGGATCATCCCCTTGACGCCGCTGTCGGCCGCGGCAGCCTGCGCGGGATCGAGCGGTGCACCGCCATCTGCCTTTCGCATGCGCGTGCCGAGTCCGCGCGCCAGGATCACTGCTCGAGTGGTCGTCATGCGCCGGCAGGCGGCGAGCCCTGCTCAAAGATCTGCCGCACGTCCGCCATGCCTTGCCACCCTGGCCAGTGCTCTTCTGTCGCGCTGACCATCGTCATGAATTTCATCGTGATTCTCCGTTGCCTGTAATCGTCATTTCGAGCCGGGTCGAGCCATCCGCACCCTGCAGCCCCCCGATGGAATCGAGGCATCTCACGTGTGCCTACTTCCCTGCGCGAAGCATGCTCACCGCAGCGCCGCCGCAAGATCATCCGGTACCGTCACCTCTCGCGGCGCGGTGTCCAGCACGAGCTCGACGTCGATCTCGTCACCCGCGACAACCCTCGCCTTCTCGCGATGCTCCGCGGCGAGCGGGATGCGCCGCCCATGACCGCGATCGTCGTTCGATACGAGTAGCCATTGACCGTCACGTGGACGGGCGGCCGCTTGCCCTTCCCGAGTTGCTCGATCGCGGTGACCAGACCTCGAATCCGATAGCCGTCTTGCCCCCAAGGAGCACCGCGGTGCGGAATTGTACGGATGGTGTCGTCATCTGCGTGCCTGGATGAAGGAGATCGCGCGCCGACAAATGCCGTTTCGTGAGCCAGATCACGCCATTCAGCGGTCCCGACCGGCATCGTGTTCCATGCCTCTGCTCAATCCCGGCGCCGGTCGCTGCGCCCTACGAACGGGCACGTACACGATAGGTGGGAACGGCCCAGACGCGTTGCCAATTGCGTCGCTCGAGTGGTCCCCTCCGGTGGCGACGATCACGGTGCCGCCCGCGGGGCCCGCCACAATTCAACGCCTCGCCGCGTCGGTCGTCGTGCGGCTCGATCGGGAACCCCTTGGCGTCGCACCCAAGCCGCTCCACGATGGCGTGCTCATCGAATTTTCAGCATGCTCCCTGTCGTTCACGTCCGACGATGCCGGCGCCGCAACCATCACAATGGCCTCGAACATCGCGGAGCCAGGCGACCATGCCGTGTGTGCCGAGCCCCGCGG
Source organism: Gemmatimonadaceae bacterium (assembly GCA_046596395.1). Lineage (GTDB taxonomy): Bacteria > Gemmatimonadota > Gemmatimonadetes > Gemmatimonadales > Gemmatimonadaceae > AG11. Next base: position 3,692 of record JBKJMP010000463.1, on the reverse strand, counting down.
GACGACGCTCGCGCCCACGCTCCGCGCGCGAATCGTCCGGCTGCGCACGGGCGAGGCCATCGAGCTCGGCAACTACCGCGTCGTAGTGGGACGAGATGCGGCGTGTGACTTCGTCGTGCCGGGAACGGGAGTGTCGCGACGACATTTCTCCGTCACCGCCGTCCAGGGCGGCTACCTCCTGCGCGACGAGAGCGCCAACGGCACCATGATCAATGGCGCACTCGTGTCTGGGACGTACTTGCTCGGTCATGGAGACGTGTTGCACCTCGACACGGAAGACCTGCGCTTCGAGCTGGTGGGCGTCGCGCCCCCCGCGCCGAGCGAGACGGAGGCGCCGACGGCGATTCTCGACATGACGCGGATCCGGCGCGAGCACGCCGAGGGCAAGCCGCGCCTCGCCGCGCTGGTCGCCAACCTCGAGATCGTCCGCGGACCCTACGTCGGCGCCTCGTTTCCCATCGCGCGACCGGTCGTGTCGATCGGGCGCGGCGCCCAGAGCGACGTCCGCGTACGCGACGACAGCATGTCGGCCAACCACGCCACGCTGCTGCGCAAGGGCGCCTCGTGGTTCGTCATCGACCTCCGGTCAGCGAACGGCACCTTCGTGGACGGGTCGCGCGTCGCGGGGGAACGAGAACTGGCGTCCGGCTCGCGACTCAAGCTCGGAAGCGTCGAGATGGTGTTTCGGTCGCTCAACGCAGACGTCGAGGCGCCCGCGACGATACGGAGGGGCTCGTGGCTCGGACGGCTGCTGAGGGCGTTCCGTCGAGTGATGCCCCCCGCGTAAGCGGTTCGTCGAGCGGCAGCGCGTCGCGCGCCGCGCCGACGAGGTTCCCCAGGACGCGCTCCAGCTGCGCAAGGTCTGTCACCAACGCGCCCGGCGCGATGACCAGCTCCATCATCACGCCCACTTCCGTGCCGAGCACGCGTTGCAGCAGGCGCTGGATCCCGTCCACCAATTCGTTCACCTCGAGTTCATGAACTTCGTAGGTACGCTCGCCGCCATACCGAAGCAGCTGGCGCGTGAGCGACGCGGCGCAGGTGGCCGACTCGATGATCGCTTCTGCGGTCAAGTGCCTGGCGTCGTCGTCCGCCAGCGCGCGCTTCATGTGCTCGGCTTCGCAGATGAGAACCGTGAGCGCGTTGATGAAGTCGTGTGCCACGCCGCTCACGACGCATCCAAGTGTCTGGCTCCGGCTGGGTGCCGACGACGGACGCCGCGCGCCACCCACGCCATCCAACGGGATTGCTCTCGACTTCGCGGCGAAGCGGTGAAACCACTCTTCGATGCGATGCGCATGCGCGAGGACCTTGCGGCGCTTCATCGCACAGCGGACGCTCCGCCCGAGCAGCAAGCCACCAGTCCCGTGAGCCCGGCCTCGCGCGTCAGCATGCCCGTGCCATCGCATCCGCCAGGTCGGTCAGCGTGGCCACGAGCTCGTCGAGCTGGCTGGACTTGTCGTAGAAGTGCGTGGCACCCATGAGGAGTGCGTGCGTCATGTAGTCCGCGTGATTGCTCACGACGATGCGCACGGGCGCGATGTCCTCGCCGTCGAGCGCTGCCAGTACCTGGAAGCCGTTCATGCGCGGCATGCGGATGTCCACGACCAACACATCAGGCAGTTCGTTGAAGGCGAGCGCGAGTCCTTCCGCGCCATCCGCAGCCTGGAGGACGGACCGGACGCCCGGAATCGCGGCGATCATCGCCGCGAGACGTCTCCGCACCAACGGGGTGTCGTCAATCACCAGAACGCGCACGCTCTCCTCCGAATGTTGGACCGCCTCGGCACAGTGCGCCGTTGCTGAGGGAGGAAAGTTCTCGTTGCTGGGGACTCGCGCACATTGCGCGCGGTCCCACCCAGGCGTAGGCGTTTGTCCTACGGTGCGGTCGTCGCAGAGCTCAGGCGATCAGCCCGTGGCTGAGCGCGTAGCGCACGAGCTCCGCGTTCGACGTCAGCCCCATCTTCGCCAGCAGCCGCGTGCGGTGCGTGCTCACCGTCTTCACGCTGAGGCCGAGCTGCGCTGCCACCTGCGACGCCGTGGTACCCGAGGCGAGCAACAGCATCACCTCGTGCTCGCGATTGGTGAGCGCCTCGTGCGCGGACACCCTGCGCTCGCTCGCGAGCTCCGCGGCGAGCTCCTGCGCGAGCGCCGCACTCACGTACCGGCCGCCTTGCCCCACTACGCGGAGCGCCGCGACCAGCTCCTCCTCCGCGTGCCCCTTGTTCACGTATCCTGCTGCGCCGGCGCGAATCGCGCGTCTCGCGTAAAGCGCCTCCGCATGCGCGCTCACGATGAGCGTGCGCAGCCGCGGCTCATGCGCGCGAAAGTGCTCGAGCAGTTCGAGGAAACTTCCGCCGGGCATGCCGATGTCGAGGAGCAAGACGTCCGGGCGCGTCGCGCGGACCGCGGGAATCACCTCCGCTGCAGTGACCGCCTCCCCCACCACGGTGACGTCGCCGAGCGCGTCGAGCACGTGACGAAGGCCGCGGCGCACGAGCGCGTGGTCGTCGGCAATGAGGACCCGAATCACGGATCGAGCGGAAGGTGCAGCGTCACCCTCGTCCCCCGTGGCTCCACGGCCGCAAACGCAACTCCTCCCCCGAACGCCGCCGCGCGCTCGCGCATACCCAGCAGGCCGAGCGATCCGCCACCGGTGAGCCGCTCGGGCGCGATGCCGCAACCATCGTCCTCCACCTCCAGCACGAGTGCCGGCACATGTTCCGCGAGCCGCACGGTGAGATGCGTCGCATCGGCGTGCCGCACCACGTTCGTCAGGCTCTCCTGTAGTACGCGATAGACCGCGCGTGCCCGCGAGCGATCCACCCGCGCGCTCACGGGCTGGAGCTCGAGCGACATTGCGATCGACGTCCGCCGCACCACGTGGTTGGCGTGGATCTCGATCGCCGCAGCGAGCCCGAGATCCTCGAGCGCTGTCGGATGGAGTGCGACGGCGATCGACCGCGTGCGCTGGAGCGTGGAGTCGATCACCTCGGTCATCTCGCGCACGAGTTCCGAAAGCTCCGGGTGCGCCGTTGTCAGCTTCGCGAGGCGCGAGGAGTCCATGCGCAGCACCGTGAGCGCCTGGCCCAGCTCGTCGTGCACTTCGCGCGCTATCGACGAGCGCTCCTCGTCCTGTACCGACTCGACCCGTAGCGCAAACGCACGCAGCTCGAGCGCCGCCTGCCGGCGCTCGGTGATGTCCAGATCCGCGCCGATCATCACCGCGTGGCCGCCGTCCGCATCGCGCGTCCAGTGCCCCTGCGACGCGATCCACCGCTCCGTGCCGTCCGCGGCGCGGATGCGAAACTCCGCGCGATAATCGGTCCCGGTGTCGGCAGCGGCCTGGAGACGTCGCTTCACCCACGCGCGGTCGTTGGGATGCACGAGCTCATTGAACGCATCGCCCGTTGACGGATACGTACCCTCCGGAAGTCCGCACGCCGCCCCGTCGCCCTGGATGGTCGTCACGGTGTTCGTATCGAGATCCCAGCTCCACACGCCGAGCCGCGCCACGTCGAGCGCCATGTCGAGCTGCTGCGTACGCTGCCGAAGCGCGTTACCGCGATGCTGAAGCTCGTCCAACACGTGCCGCCGCTCCGTCACGTCCAGAAAATACACGGCCAGTCCCGCGGCCGATGGGAACGCCCGTACCTCGAACCAACAGGCGAGGGGAGCATAGAAGTCGTCGA
>JBKJMP010000412.1:0-8274 GCA_046596395.1 Gemmatimonadaceae bacterium | reverse complement strand
GACTCGGTGCAGGTGATCCGCGCCTCGCTGCTGCTCACGCAGGCGCCTCCGCGCAGTCCCACGAGGGCCACCGACTCCGTGACGGTGTACATACACCCCGTGCTCGCCTCGCCGGCGATCTCGGACCTCTTCCTCGCGTCCACCTTCCTCGGCAGTCCAACGCTCTTCGGCGTGGACACGGTTCGCTTCAAGGCAACGGACGTCGGCACGCGGAGCATCGAGCTGGTCAACCTCATCCGATTCTGGCGTCAGGCGGGCTCGGCGAATACACAGCGGGCAATCGTGTTGCGGTCGCCGGCGGAGGGTGGCCAGGCCGCTGAGCTGAGCTTCTTCTCCACCGAGGCCTTGCTCGCGAACCGTCCGCGCCTTCGTCTCACCTACGTGCCGCGCCGCGGCTTCGGCATCCCGTGACCATGCGCCTGCGTTCCATCTCCCTTCTCGCCCTCCTCGCGATCGGGCTTCCCGCCGACGCGCGGTCGCAGGGCGGGCTCAGTACGCTCGGCTTCGGGTATCCTGGTGGCCAACTCAGCACGCGCGCGCTCGGGGCCGGTGGTGCCCTCGGCGAGATCGATCCGCTGTCGGCTTCGAATCCTGCGGTGATCATCGGCATGGGGGGCGCCTCACTTTACTTCCAGGCCGAGCCCGAGTACCGGACGCTCCACGTGGGTTCGCAGTCGGAGCGGACGTCGATCGCGCGGTACCCGCTCATTTCGGCGACGTATCCGCTTCGGTCACTGATGCTGGGATTCACGGCGTCGAACCTGCTCGACCGGACCTTCGAGACCAACGCGCGCGGTGTCGCCCAGGTCGGTGATTCGCTGATTGCCACGACGAACACGTTCAAGAGCGACGGCGCCATCGGTGACCTGCGCCTCTCGGTCGCATGGCGGCCACGCACTTGGCTCAAGGTCGGCGCCTCCGCGCACGCCATTGCTGGCGACAATCGGGTTCGCAACCTTCAGGTCTTCGACGACAGCACGCGGTTCGCGCGCCTCGTCGACACCGCGACGGTGGGCTATACGGGCAACGCCTACTCGGCCGGATTCGAGCTCATCGCGGCGCGCAACTGGAGTCTCGCGGGGTCCTATCGCCGTGGCGGGCACCTGTCGCTCAAGCGCGGCGACACGACCGTCACGAGTGCGAACGTCCCTGATCGGCTCGCCATGAGCGCGGCTTTCCTCGGCGTTCGCGGAACGACGATCGCCGTGCGCAGCGCGAAGGACACCTGGTCCCGCATGCGATCGCTCGGCACCCCCGGGCTGCGCATCACGGACAGCTGGGACACGAGCGTGGGCGCTGACGTCCTCGGTCCGCGGTTCGGCGAGCGCACCACGCAGCTGCGGATCGGCGCGCGGCAGCGCACGCTGCCGTTCGGCCTGGCCACGAGCAGCGTGACTGAGAAGAGCTTGTCATTCGGTGCGGGCACGCTCCTGGGCCGCGGCCGCGCGGCGATCGACGTCGCGGGCATTCGAGCGCAGCGCGAGGCCGGCGCCGGTTTGTCGGAAACGGCCTGGACCCTGAGCATCGGCGTCATGGTCCGTCCCTGATCGCATGACGGGCATCCTTCCGCCGCCGGCCGACGCGCCGATCATCCTGGTGGCCGACGACGTCGAGGCCAACGTCGAGCTGTTGTTCGACCAGTTGCACGTACTCGGCTTCCGGGCGATTGCCGCGTACGACGGTCCGTCGGCGCTACGGGTGTGCGTGGAGCAACAGCCCGACCTCTGCATCCTCGACGTTTCCATGCCGGCGGGAGACCTCGGCGTGGACGACCGCTCGACAGGGTTCGAGGTGTGCCGACGCATCAAGCGTCATCCGCGCACGGCGCGCATCCCCGTGATTTTCGTGACGGCGCTGAACGACACGACCGATCGCGTGAAGGCCATCGAGGCAGGGGGTGATGACTTCCTCACCAAGCCGCACAACCGCCTCGTCCTCGGCGCGCGGGTGCGGTCGCTGCTCAAGCTCAAGGCGGCAACAGACGCGCTCGAGGAGAGCCTTCGCAAGCAGAAGGAGCTCGAGAAGGTTCGCGACGATCTCATGAAGATGATCGTGCACGACCTCAAGTCGCCGCTTACGTCGATCATCGGTGCGATGGAGATGCTCCTCGACGGCGACTTCGGTACGCTCACGGCCGAGCAACGCTCCGCCCTCGGTGATGCGGAGACGCGGGCGGAGGACCTGCTCGCGCTGATCGAGGACTTGCTCGAAGTCGCGCGGCTCGAGGAGACCCAGCTGGGACTGAACCTGATGCCAACGGCGCCGGGCGCCTTGCTGGCGGAGGTTCGGCACGAGTGGGAGATTCGCGTGCAGCAGGAGTCGGCGACCGTGACTGTGGACGTGGCAGACGATGCGCCGGTGGTGCAGGCAGACCAGGCGCTCGTCAAGCGCGTGTTCGGCAACCTGCTCCAGAACTCGCTGACGCACTCTGCGCGCGCGGTGACGGTCACGCTCGGTGCGCGGAAGGAAAACGACGGCACGCTGTTCACCGTTGCGGATGACGGCGTCGGCATTCCGGCCGAGTACCACGATATCATTTTCCGAAAGTTCGAGCAGGTGAAAACACTGCACATCCCGCGCGTGCGCAGCTCCGGCCTTGGGCTGGCATTCTGCAAGCTGGTGGTGGAGGCGCACGGTGGGCGCATCTGGGTGAAGAGCGGCGGGGACACGGTCGGCAGTGCGTTCCATTTCTGGCTGCCTGTCACGCCGCCGGCGACGACAGTGTCGTTGGCTCCCACGCCGGCACCGAAATGACGGACACGCTGGTGCCGAAGCCTACCGTCTACATCGAGACGTACGGCTGCCAGATGAACGTCAGCGATTCGGAGCTGATGCTCGGCAAGCTGGCGGCGGCGGGCTACGCGCCGGTGGACGGGCCGGAAGGCGCCGACGTCATCCTCGTCAACACGTGCGCGATCCGCGACCACGCGGAGCAGCGCGTGATCGGACGCCTCGGTGAGCTCAAGCGGCACATGAAGAAGGGCAGCGTCATGGGAGTCACCGGGTGCATGGCGCAGCGCCTCGGCCCGCAGCTGCTCGAGAAGGCGAAGCACGTGTCGCTCGTGATTGGGCCGGATGGCTACCGCGCGCTGCCGCAGCTCGTGGAGGGGGCGCGTCGCGGTGAGCGCGCGATCGCCACGACGTTCGATCTCGAGGAGCACTACGAGGATTTCACGCCACGACGCTTCGACAAGGTGAAGGCGTGGATTCCCGTCCAGCGCGGATGCGACTACCGGTGCACGTACTGCATCGTGCCCACGACGCGCGGCTCGGAGCGCAGTCGTCGCCTGGAGGACGTGGTGCGCGAGGTGGAGGACGTCGTCGCCGACGGGATGAGCGAGGTGGTGCTGCTCGGCCAGACGGTGAACTCCTACAACGACGGCGCGCACGATTTCGCGGACCTGCTGCGCGCGGTGGGAACGGTGCCCGGCATTCGGCGCGTGCGGTACACCAGCCCACACCCGAACGACTTCAGCGACCGGGTGATCGCCGCGATGGCGGAGGTGCCGACGGTGTGCGAGCACGTGCACCTGCCGATGCAGAGTGGGTCCACGCGCATGCTCAAGCGCATGCTGCGCCGCTACACGCGCGAGGGGTACCTCGAGTGCGTCGAGAAGATTCGCCGCGCGATTCCGGGAGTGTCGCTCACGACGGACGTGATCGTGGGCTTCCCCGGGGAGACCGACGAGGAGTTCGAGGAGACGTTGAGCGCCGTGCGCGAGGTCGGGTTCTCGGACGCGTTCACGTTCATCTTCTCGCCGCGCGACGGCACGCCGGCGACGCGGCTCCCCGCGGAGTGGGCGGTTCCGGCGGAGATCGCGAGTGAGCGGCTGCAGCGACTCGTGGACACTGTGCGTGCGGCGACGCGCCACCGGAATCTCGGGCTCCTCGGCACACGGCACGAGGTGCTCGTGGAGCGCGAGGCGAAGCGTGGCGAGGCGATGCTCATGGCGCGCACACGCGATTTCAAGACGGTGCTGGTTCCTGGTGATGCGACGATGCTCGGTCAGTACTACACGGTCGAGCTGACAGGCACGACGGGGTCCACGTTTACCGGGAGCATTGTTCGGGAGCGACAGCCGTTGCCGATGGCGGGCTAGCCACCGCCCAAAGGCTCCACGCTGCACTGGATTGATGACGCACTAGCCGGCCGGTCGCGCAATCATGCGCCGTGCCCCTCGTTGCCTGGTCGGTGCTCGTCTACGCTGCCGCGCTCATCGTCGCGCTGAGTCTCGGCGACGGAGCGCGGCTCTTCCTCGGCGCCATGGCGCTCGCAGCAGTCGTTGTACTCGCGATCCTCGGCCGGCGGGTGCCCTCCATGGTGTGTGGGGTCGCTGCGGCCGGCATGCTGATGGGCGCTGCCGCCGAGCGCGTCGAGCAGCAATGTGGCGCGGGACTCGCCGAGCGGGACGCGTGGATGGCCGACATCGATTCCGATGCGGCGCCCGGGAGTGTCACCCGGGGTGTGATCCGCGGCGAAGGATGTCAATCGCGCGCCACGCTGCTCGTGGCGAGTGGGCGGGCTTCGGCAGGGGACCGCATCGCACTGCGCGGACATGCCACGAGTGGCCAGCGCGGGATGCTCATCGGCGAGGCGGAGATCGTAGCGGCGAGCCACGGCCCGCCGCTCAAGCGCGCTTGGGCCGCGGCAGGCCGGCGCATCGATCGCGTCTTCGGCACCGATGCGCCGATGGTGCGCGCGCTCGTGATCGCCGACATGAGTCGCATCTCAGCGGAGCAACGCGACCGGTTCGCGCGATCCGGCCTCGTTCACATGCTGAGTGTGTCGGGGCTGCACGTGGGAATCGTAGCGCTTGCGCTGGAGCTCCTCGCGTCGGTGCTGCGACTGCCGCGGACGCCCGCCCGCGTCGCGACGATGTTACTGCTCGCGATCTATGTTGCCGCGATCGGAGCGCCGCCGCCGGCCGTGCGCGCGGCCGTCATGCTCGGCGCGCTGCTCGGTACGCGCGTTATCCAGCGCCCGACCTCGCCGTGGGCAATCCTGGCACTTGGCGCCGCCGCGCCATTGTGGGATCCGCGCATCGCGCTCGACCTCGGGTGGCAGTTGAGCGTCGCTGGAACGGCGGCGCTCGTGGCCGGCGGCTCGCTGGCGCGCCGGACGATTCCGCGGAAATGGCGCGGATTGCGTCGGGCGATCGCGACCGCGGCGATCGTGAGCGTCGTCGCCACGGCGGCCACCGCGCCGCTCGTCGCGTGGGTGTTCGGACGCGTCGCGCTGCTCGGACCAGTTACGAACCTGCTCGCCGATCCGGTCATGGGCATCCTCCAGCCGCTCCTTTTCGTAGCGATGGCGATCCCGGTGCCGGCAGTGGAGTCATTCATCGCTGGCGCGGTGCACGCGTTACTTGCCGCGTTCGACGGGATCGCGCGAGTGGCTGCCGATATTCCCGGCGCTGCCCCGATGGCCTTGCCGTCGGCGCTCGGCGCCGTCGCGGCTGGCGTCGCAGCCGTTGCGTTGCTCGTGGGGTGTATGGCGCGCCGGCCGATGCGGGCCGCCATCGTGGGGACGAGTGCGCTCGCGGTGCTCATCGTCGAACCGATCGTTCCGCACGCTGGAGCGCCGCCGGAGCTTCACATGATCGATGTGGGACAGGGGGACGCACTCGCCCTGCGAAGCTCGCGTGGACGCTGGATCGTGGTGGACGCTGGGCGCAGCTGGATCGGCGGAGATGCGGGGCAGCGCACCGTGGTGCCGTACCTCTCGCGCCGGGGCAGCGACGTCGCCGCGTTCGTGCTCTCCCACCCACATGCGGATCACGTTGGGGGCGCGTTGTCGCTGATTGCGGCGTTGCGGCCTGGTCGCTTTCTCGACCCGGGGTACGTTGGCACGTCGCGGCCGTACCTGCTCGCCCTCGCAGGCGCGCGGACTCAGCGCGTGCCGTGGCAGCGGGTGCGTCCAGGCGATTCGCTGGTGGTGGACGACGTCGTGCTCACGATGCTCGCGCCCGATTCCGCGTGGACGGCCGGGCTCGATGACGCGAACCTCGCGAGCACGGTCATGGTCGCACGCGTCGGCAAGTTTCGCGTCCTGTTCACCGGTGATGCGGAAGCCGAGGAGGAGGATTGGCTGCTGGCGAACGCGGGGGAGGCGTTACGCGCGGATGTCCTCAAGGTTGCGCACCATGGCAGCGCCACGAGCACGACGCCCGAATTCCTCGCGGCCGTGCGTCCGAAGGTCGCGCTCGTCAGCGTCGGTGCGCAGAATGCGTATGGCCATCCTGATGCGGACGTGATGGGGTTGCTACGTACGTCGGGTGTCGCAACGCTGCGCACCGACCAGCATGGCACCGTGGTGCTGCGCTTCCTGCCGCAGGGCATCGAGGTTCGCGCGCGCGGTGGGTCGTGGCTCGTTCCCGGGACGTGAGACGAGGGGTAATGAGGAAAGTCCTGCGTGCAATCATGGGTGAATCCTTCTGCCTTCCCGCGGACATGGTCGGGCGCTATCCCGAGCTCGCCCAGGCGGCGTGGCGCCGCGACGGTCTCTTCCTTCGCGTGGGCGGTTGGTTTCTCGGCCGCGCGAGCGTCTCCGGAATCACCCTGTGGCGCACTATCTGGATCTCGTCGAACACCCCGTTGCACCCGGAATTGCTCTTGCACGAACTCCGGCACGTCCATCAGTTTGAGGCGGACACGTTCTTTCCGGTGCGCTATCTGTGGCAGAGCGTTACGCAGGGCTACCAGAACAATTCCTTCGAGGTTGACGCGCGGTCGTACGCCGCGCGCAGGCTCCGCATCGATCCTCCTGTTGTGTAGAGGCAGCCGTGGTCCAGCATTCAGCGACGTCGGTCGTCACGATCGAGCGTTTCATCATCGAGCAGGAAAAGCGGCATCCCGAGGCGACGGGTGAGCTCTCCGGCATCCTCTACGACATGGCGCTCGCGGCGAAGATGATCGCCAGCAAGGTGCGCCGCGCGGGCCTCGCGGACATCCTCGGCGCCACCGAGTACTCGAACGTCCAGGGGGAGATCCAGCAGAAGCTCGACGTCTTCGCGAACGACACGATCGTGAAGGCGGTGGACCACGGCGGACGGTTATGCGCGATGGCGTCGGAGGAGGAGCCCGACATCATCCCCATTCCCGAGGGCTTCAAGTGCGGAAAGTATTGCCTGCTCTTCGATCCGCTAGACGGCTCGTCGAACATCGACGTGAACGTGCCGGTGGGCACGATCTTCAGCGTGGTGCAGAAGATCACGCGCGGCCGCCATGGCGAGATGGAGGATATGCTCCAGCCCGGTCGTCGGCAGGTGGCCTCGGGCTACGTGATCTACGGCTCGAGCACGATGCTCGTGTACACCACGGGAACCGGCGTGCACGGCTTCACGCTCGATCCCTCGATCGGCGAGTTCCTGCTGTCCCATCCGAACATCCGCATTCCGGACGAGGGTCGATATCTCTCGGTGAACGACTCGTATGAAGGGCAGTGGGACGAGCGCACGAAGAAGCTGATGCGCATGTACCGCGGCCTGGAGGGGGGACGCAAGCCGCTGAACGTGCGGTACGTCGGCTCGCTCGTCGCCGATTTCCACCGCAACCTCCTCGGTGGCGGGGTGTTCTGCTATCCGGCGAACAAGAAGGCGCCTGGCGGCAAGCTGCGCCTGCTGTACGAGGCCAATCCGCTCGCGTTCATCTGCGAGCAGGCGGGCGGCGCCGCGAGCGATGGTGAGCGTCGCGTACTGGACGTGACGCCAACGGAGCTCCACCAGCGGGTTCCGCTGTTCATCGGCAGCAAGCGGGACGTTGACTTGGCGACGATGACCCTGTCAAACAGGTCGGAGGCGGTGGGGGCCTGACGGCTGCGGGCTGACGGCTGCGGGCTGACGGCTGACGCCTGTCAGCGGATGCCGGGACGAGAGGACGAGAGGACGAGAGGACTGCAGCGGCACACCAGACTCATTTCGGTGTGCCGGTTGCGTTGCCTCTCGTCCTCTCGTCCTCTCGTCCTCTCGTCCATTAGCTTGCGCCAATGTCCGACGAAATCCTCTCTCCAAGCGGAATTCCAATCGACGCGGTGTACCGAGCGAAAGCGGTGAACTACGCGACCGACCTCGGCGATCCGGGAACGTTTCCATACACGCGCGGCGTCCAGCGCTCCATGTACCGCGGACGGCTCTGGACCATGCGCCAGTACGCCGGCTTCGGGACTGCCCAGCAGACCAACACGCGCTTCCGGATGCTGCTCGATAAGGGACAGACTGGCCTCTCCGTGGCCTTCGACCTGCCCACGCAGATGGGGATCGACTCGGACTCGCCGCG
>JBKJMP010000407.1:0-4738 GCA_046596395.1 Gemmatimonadaceae bacterium | reverse complement strand
CTCGGCGATCTCGGACACGAGACAAACGACCACGCAGCGCAGGTCACCCGTGCGCTCGTAGGTCACTAGCTGACGGTCGGCGCTGGTGCCGTGGCGCATGATCTCGAACGCGTACTCCACCTCGCGGCGGCTTCCCAATTCATCGACGACGTCGTCCACGAACCACTCCAGCATCTCGGTCACGAGCTCACGAGCGGGCTGCTCCTGTTGCTTCCCAAAATCTATCATGTTGCCGTCAAGGCCGAACCGTACCGCCCGCCACTTGTTCTCCTCGATCAGCGCATGCGGATACAGCCGGAAGGTCAGATTGTCTCGCCGCAGCTTCCAGATCTTCGCGACGATTGCCTGGAGGATGGATGCGAGGCAGACGGCCTCCTCGACGCGAGTGGCAACGTCGCAGACGCGGAACTCGAGCGTGGGGTACGCATGATGCGGCCGAGCATCCCACCAGATCTTGGAGCCGTTCGGTACGCAGCGCGTGGCCACGAGCACGTCGAGCAGCTCCTCGTAGTCGGCGTACGAGTCGAGGATCGGCGGCACGCCCGTGCGCGGGAAGTTCTTGAACACGATGCTGCGGTAGGACTTGAGCCCGGTCCGGCGTCCCTGCCAGAAGGGTGAGCTCGTGGACAACGCGAGCACGTGCGGCAGCAGGTAGCGCGAGACGTTCATCGCCTCGATGAGGAAGTCGCGATCCTCGATGCCGATGTGGATGTGCGTCCCGAAGATCAGCAGTTGCTGCGCGAGGTCCTGGAGGTCCTGGCGCACGCCGATGTAACGCTCGAGTGGCGTGATCTCCTGCTTCGTCCAGCACGAGAACGGGTGCGTGCCCGCCGCGGCGATGACGAGGCCGTTCTTGCCGGCGAGGTCCATGACCATGCCACGGAGACGCACGAGCTCTCCGCGCAGCTCCTGCGGTGTGCGGCAGACCTTGCTGCCGATTTCCACCATCGACTGGTGCAGCTCCGGTTTCACCTCGTCGAGGATCATGGAGTCGCCCGACAGGATCTCCGTGATGTACGACTTGAGCTCCCGCGATTCGGGATCGATGATCTGGTACTCTTCCTCGATCCCGAGCGTGAGTGATGGCGCTTTCATCTGCTTCCCTCGATGGGATGACGTTCAGCGACGTTCGGCGATGAATGTCGGAGTCTGACTGCCGCCACCAGCGGTGACGTTGAGCAGTGACGCGGTACCGAGCCGGGTGAGCACCCCGTCCACGTGATCACCGTACGCCACGTACGGCGCCGTGTCCACCATGCGCTCGATGAACTGGACCTTCCCGTCAACAAGACTGGGATAGTCTTCCTTCGGCAGTGGGATGCGCTGCTGGACGATGTACGGCTCATTCAAGGCCGTCCGGAGCGACGCCTGCCACGTGTCATCGTCCACCTCCCATCCGAGCACGATTCCCTTGCCGCCGTACTCGTCATTCGGCTTGAGCACGAGCTGGTCCTTGTGGCCGGCGATGAACGGGAGCAGGTCCACAGCGGTGCTTTCGTGCGTGGTGTGCCGTTCCTCGACGACGCGCGTCCACGGAATCGACAGGTCGATCGCCTCCTGCTCCTCGTTGCTGAAGAGGTAGGAGTTCCGCTCGTCGTGCAGCACCGCGAGGCTCGCTTTCTTGTGCAGGATCTTGCAGGCGGGCGGATTGACGAGGCACACGTTGCCGTCGCGGTACGCGCGCAGGATGGGATGGTCGATCCCGCCGCGCTCGACCAGCTCGTGCAGCAGGACGCGCTTGTAGATGAGCGTGATGCGGCCGTCCGGGCCCGTGAGCTCACCACCAGCGTACGCAAGCTCCGCGGGATCGAGGATGCGGCAAGGAATGCCTTGACGCGTGAAGTAATCCTGGAACAGCAGGAACTCACTTTGCGTCGGCACGTCGGACCAATCGACGATCGCCACGTTCGGCTTGTCGCGGCGTCCCGACCACTGCTCGTGCGCATCGAGGAGCGCGTGCAGCACGTTGTGCCGCGCTGGCAGCGGATGGACGTCCCACGAGCGCAGGAACGCGCGCATGATCGGAAGTCCGTAGAACACCTCCGTCAGCACATCGTTGTATCCGCCTCCCGCGGGCGTCTCGGCGTTGTACTCCGTGAAGCGCATCCCGCCCGCCTCGGCGACGAAGAAGGCGTCCAGACGCGAGACGGGACTCGCGTCGCGAAAGCCCGCGTGCACGTGCACGAGCTGGTTCTCCCACTCCATGAGCCCGAACTGCGCGAGCAGCTTGTCGTCGGTCAGGGCAGCGTGGTGGGCGGTGCGAAAGGCACGCAACACCACGGCACCGCGCTTCTGGAGAAACCCGTACTGATGGCGCGACATGAAGCGCGGCCGAAGCACGGTGCACAGGGCGCGGTCGCCGAAGAACAGCCCGCGCAGGCGGAGTTGGTCATCGAGCTGGCGCTGCGTCTCGCCACCGATGTCGTCGGTGAGGAGCGCGTGGTATTCGGCGACGGCTTTTGAGGTCATGTCGAGTTCGTGAAGTGCGGATCCTTCGCTGCGCTCAGGATGACGATTCGCGCCGGCCGAGCAGGTACTCTCCCTTCGAGGCGTCGCGCGACGCCTTGTTCGCCTTCGCGAGGCGGATCACGAGGTCCGCCATTCCCTGTACCACCCAATCGAAGTACTTCGGCGTGAGGGAGTTGATGTCCATGTCCGGCGCGGGGTTCATGAAATCGATCGCGTACGGGATGCCATCGCGACAGGCAAACTCCAGCGAGCACATATCGTAGCCAAGGGCGCGCATCAGCGTGATGCTGTCGCGGATGATGCGAGCCTCCAGCTCCGGCGGAAGCTGCTGGTCAACGACATAGCGCCGGTGCCTGGGATCGTAGCCCATCGGCAGAATCTCTCGCTGGCCGAGGGACATGCAACGGACGAAGTGATCCCATTCGATGAACTCCTGCACGATCATCGTGAGGAGTCCCGAATCATTGTAGTTGGTGATCAGTTCGTCCATCGAGCGGCAGACGTACACATCGCGCCATCCACCGCCGTGGGCGTCCTTGAGGATGCACGGCATGCCGATGTAGTCCACGATGACCTGCCAGTCGAGCGGATATTGAAGGTTGCGCAGGCTCTCGTCGTGCTTGATGCCGGGGATGTACTCCTTGTTCGGGAGCGCGATGGTTCTCGGGCTCGCGACACCGAGCCGTGTGGCGAGCGAGGCATCGAACAACTTGTCGTCGGCCGACCACATGAACGGATTGTTCACGACCGTTGCGCCCTGAAGAACCGCGTGCTTCAGGTAGGTGCGATAGTATCCGATCTCGTGCGAAATGCGGTCGACGATCACCGAGTAGGGCACGGGCTCGTCCATCGCGGTTCCGCCGAGCGTGATGAACTCGACCATCACGCCCTGATCGCGGCGCGCGACTTCCTCGATCAAGGCCGGCGGAAAGGACCATTCGCGCCCGACGAGCAGACCGACCTTGAGCATTGGGTTTCTGGTTTGAGGGTCAGAAATGCAGATCCGTCGCTTCGCTCAGGATGACAACGTCACTCCGAACCGCCGATGTACCGCACGATCATCTGGCGCCAGTAGGGCCAGTCGTGTGACCAGCCGTCCCAGATCCGGAGGGCATGCCACACGTTCCTCGACCAGAGGCGCCCGGAAAAGTACTCGCTGTTGCCCCGGAGCGAATCGTCACGGCCGATCGCCAGGATGATGTCCATGCGACGCATGGCGGCGAGACGATCCTCGTCGTTCTCGCCGAGGATGAACTCGGCGGGATTCCAGGGATAGACCTGCCCATCGGTGTAGCCGCCGGTCACCTCGCGGATGTCGTACACGCCGCTGAGGCCGATCGCGCGGCCAACGAGGTGCGGGTACCGCAGTGCGAAGGCGAGCGCGTGGTACGCGCCGAAGCTCGCGCCAGTCGTGATGAGGTAGGGATTGTCGTTCTTGCTCTGCGAAAGGGGCAGCACCTCGTCTCGGAGATAGGCGTCGTACCGCCCGTGATGGGCCGCGCGATCCGCCGGATGCTTCCATTTCGCGTACCAGCTGTCCGAATCGACACTGTCCACGCAGTAGAGCTGGATCCACCCGCGCTCGATGTGCTCGGAGAGCGCGCCGATCATTCCCTGATCCTCCCACTCGAAGAACTTTCCCATCGAGCTCGGGAACACCAGCACGCGTGCACCCGCGTGCCCGAACACCAGCAGGTCCATCTCCCGGTCGAGCCGCGGGCTGTACCACCGATGATGCTCTCGATTCATGGCGGCGTGGCCCCGGCGATTGGAAAGAGGAATTGCAGCACGCGATCCATGCGTGCGGCCCAACTCTGCTCGTTGTGCTCCCCCCCGTGCGCCTCGAGGTAGGCGAGATCGGCGCCGATCGTCCACCCTTTCGCGACGAGCGCGTCGCGGAGGTCTCGGGCATTCTCGATCGTCGTCTCGCCTTCGGCGGTCCCGGCGTCGAGCCAGATGCGGAGCGGTAACTTCGACGGCAGCGCCGCCACCTCGCGCAGGAGCACGCGGTCGTCCCACCAGACGGATGGCGACATCACCGCGAGCCGGCCGAACGCCGTCGGGTAGCGCAGGCCGAGGTGCATCGTGAGCAGGCCGCCGAGCGATGAGCCGCCGAGCGCCGTGCTGCTCGCCCTGGGCAACGTCTTGTAGGTGAGATCGATGAACGGCTTGAGCTCCTCAACGAGCATGCGGCCATAGTCGTCCGCGTGGCCGCCGCGGCCATCCTCCGGCGCGACGGTCGGCGTGTACTCCTCGAGACGGTGGTCGC
>JBKJMP010000256.1:0-7556 GCA_046596395.1 Gemmatimonadaceae bacterium | reverse complement strand
CGCGTCGGGATCGATTGCGCAGCGGCAGCCGCCGACGCGAGCAGCGTGAGCGCGATGGCGCCGAGCAGGGCGCGGTGCGGCAGCTTCAGTTTCGTGAGCATGCAATCTCCGGGGTTTGTCTTCTCCCTCGACAGACTACTACTAACCCGTAGAAGGCGTTGGAAGGAAGATCGCTGAATGAAAGCCGGGTCTGGGGTTTAGAGTTCGGGATATTGGGTTTGGAGTTGCCCCTGACCCTTCACCCCGTGTACCCCTGACCCTGCACCCCAGACCCTCAACCCCAGACCCGGCCTTCTCTTGCGCCTGCTTCTCGTCCTGACCGTCTCGCTCGCCGCCGTGGCGCACGCACAGCCCTCGGCGGGCATCGTGACCATTCGCATCGAGACGTCTGCCGGCACCATCGACGCCGAGCTCGACTCCGCGCGCGCGCCAGTCACAGTGACCAACTTTCTCCGCTACGTGGAGGCGAACCTCTATGATGACGGGTCGTTCTTTCGCACTGTGCGGGCGGACAACCAGCCGAACGACTCAGTCCGCATCGCGGTCATCCAGGGCGGCATCGCGGCGGCGAAGCGCCCTCGCGGCTTTCCCGCGGTCGGCCTCGAGCGCACCAGCGTGACCGGCTTGCGACACGGCGACGGAAGCCTCTCGATGGCGCGCGGCGGTCCGGACAGCGCGACGGATCAGTTCTTCATCACGATCGGCCCGCAACCCGAGCTGGATTTCGGCGGACGACGGAACCGCGACGGCCAGGGCTTCGCGGCGTTCGGGCGGGTGACGCGCGGGATGGAGGTGGTGCGCGCAATCCAGTCTGGCGTGGCCTCGGGCCAGACGCTCTCGGCGCCCGTCACCATCGTCCGCATCATTCGCTATCCGGCGCTCGCACGCTGACGTCGCAAGAAGTCAGCGCTTGAAAGGTGCCGCCGCGTGCACGACGCGCCCGCCAACGACCGTCAGCAGCACCTTCACGTCCTTGATCCGGTCGGGCGCAATCCGGAACAGGTCCTGGTCGAGGACAGCGATATCCGCGAGCATCCCCACCTTGAGCTGCCCCTTGACGGCCTCCTCACCCGCCGCCCACGCGTTGTTCGCCGTGTAGGCGCGCAGCGAGGTTTCGAGGTCGAGCCGTTCCTGCGGAAACCATCCGCCTTCGGGCTTGCCGTCGATCGTGCGCCGCGTGACTGCCGCATACAGGATCTTCATCGGATCGGCCGTATACCAGGACGCATTCGTGCCAGGCCAGTCCGACCCGAAGGTCAGCATCACTCCCGCATCGTGGAGCGTCTTGAACGCATACGCCCACCGTGAGCGCGCGCCGATGCGCTCCTCCATCCACCGCATGTCGTCGATCGCGTGATACGGCTGCACCTCGGCGATCACGCCGAGCCGCGCGTACCTCCGCGCGACGTCGCCGTTTCGGAGCACCTGCGAGTGGATGATGCGGAACCGTCGTTCGCGCGACGGATTCTCGCGCATGACCTTCTCGTACAGAGTGAGCAGGGAGTCGATGGCCTCGTCGCCGATCGCGTGCACCTGCGGCCACAGACCGGCGCGATCCGCACCATCGAGGTTCCTGAGCATGTTGCCCGCCGGCTCCATCCCAGAACCGGCGCCGCTGGTGGCGGCAGTGTTGGTGCTGTCGCGCCACTCGCCGCGCCTGCCCGAATGCAACTGCGGCTCGTAAAACCGCGCGGTCGAGTTGCCCTGAATGCCGTCGACAAACCCCTTCAACCCGCCGATGCGGAGCCATTCGTCGCCGAAGCCGTGCGGAATGCCGACGGCACTCAACTCGTCCCACTTGTCGAGCGTGGGGCGGGCGTAAACGCGCACCGTCAACTCGCCGCGCTCCTTCAAGGCGTGATAGACGGGCAACTGCTCGCGCGGCGTGATGTCGTGAATGCCGGTGACGCCCATCTCGTTCAGGTGTGCGATGGCCACGCGCGCCTCGCGCAGCCGTTGCTCGAACGACTTCGCCGGCATCGCCGCGCGAAGTCGCCGCAGCGCCTCGCCGCTCACGCGCCCCGTCGCGCGCCCGCTCGTACACTCGAGTCCATCGACAGGCGTCGCGCAATCGAGTCGCGCGGCTGCGAGCGCGGCGCCATTCGCAAGAAAGGCGCTCCGGTCCCACCGCTGCACGAGCACCGGCGTCCCTGGCGTGACCGAGTCGAGGATGCTGCGGTCCGGTGAGAATCGCGCTCCCGCCCCTGAGGCGGGACGTGCGCCGGCGCTCCCCGCATTCCAGTCCTCGTACGCGCCCCAGTCGCCGCCGGTGATCCACGCGCCCGCGGGCAGCCGGTCCCGCGCACCCTTCACACGCGACGCAAACGCCATTGCCTCGGCGACATCGAGGAGATTCACGCCGAGCAGCAGGCCGCCGGCCTGGGCGAAGTGCGTGTGGTTGTCGATGAAGCCCGGCGTCGCGAAGCGCCCGCCGAGCGCGACGACGCGTGTATGCGAGGCCCGGTGCCGCGCGGCGTCCGCCGCGCCGCCAACGGCAAGCAGGCGGCCGTTGCGGATCGCCACGGCCGCCGCCCACGGCCGGGCGCTGTCGGCCGTCCAGAACCTGCCCCCGGTAAGGATGAGATCTGCGTCCTGTGCCGAGGCGACCGTCGAGAGCACGATCGACAACGCCAGGACCGCACGAATCACGGCTCCACCGCAGAGGCATTGGTCGGCGCCTCGAGGTAGACGCCGAGCAGCATGTCGGATTCCTCCGACGCCTCCACGTCGTGCGCGACGTCGGGTGCGAGCGTGAGCAGGCGCCCCGCCGTGAGCATGTGGTGCGCCGTGGGGGTGCGCACACTGATCGCGCCGCGCAGCACGTGGATCGTCACGAATCCTGGCGCGCGATGCTCCGCCATGTGTCCGCCCGCGTCGAAGGCATACAGGACGAGCCGCACCGGCCCGTGGTGTGCGAGAGCGATCTGCCGATGCCCATTCGCCGACGAGTGCGGCTCGGCCCTGAGGCTGCGCAGGGACGTCTCGAGGTCGAGCTCGCGCTCTTCGCCGGCGAACCGATCGGAGGGATGTGGTCGGAGGCGGTCTTCGGATGCTGCCATGATTCTCCCGGGAGGTGCGATCGATCGAGGGGTGTGATCAGCGGCCGCGCTGTCCGGACTTGGCGGACGTCGCCTGTGGCTTGACGTTGCGACTCTGAGATGGCGGCGGCGGTGCAGCCACTTTTTTTGTCGAAGGTCCCGGGGCGTGCGGCTTCGCCGTCGTCTTCTTCGAGAAATCCGGGATGTCGCGATTGCCCTTGCGTTTCATTTTCTACACTCCATGGATGACGGCCATTCGCGCGGCGGACGACGTAGACTGCGACGACCGATTCGCGATGGCAATACCGGGCGTTGGCGCTCCTTGATGCACGCAGGAATGCTATCGCGTGAGAGCCTTGCCCGCTCCCTGCAAGTTTCGTATACAATCAAGCAGTCATGCGCCATCTCCCAGCCCGATCTACGTGTCGGGGGCGATTCGCCAGCCGCGCGCTCCTCGTCGTGCTGGCGGTGCTCGCCCGCCGCTCCGACGCGCAGACGCTCCGCGGCGTTGTTGTGGACGCGCGCGACATGCCGGTCCCGGGCGTCGTACTTCTGCTGCTCGACCCAACGTCCAACGTCGTCGCGCGCTCGCTGAGCAGCGGTCGCGGCGAGTACCGCCTCAACGCACCGGGTCCCGGCGCGTACAGGGTCCGCACGCTGCGCATCGGCTACCGCCCCGTCACGCTGGATGCGGTGACGCTCGCTGCCGGTGCTAACGTCGTCCGGCGGCTCGTGCTCACCGCGGTGACCTTCTCGCTCGACACGGTGCGCGTGGTCGGCCGCAACGCGTGCCGCGCCATGGCCGACTCCGGCGCCGCGACCTTAGCCGTCTGGGAGCAGGTGCGGACTGCACTCAACGCCACCGAGCTCTCTGGCGCCGAGCGAACGATCTTCCTCACGACACTCGGCTACGAGCGTGCACTGGATCCGTCGAACGGGCGGACGCGTCGGCAGCAGACGAGTGTGCACACCGCGTTCGCGGCCCAGCCGTGGCGTTCGCGCACCCTCGACAGCCTCCACCGCTTCGGCTACGTCGCAACGGAGCCCGACAACGCGACCGTGTACTATGCGCCGGGCCTCGACGTGCTGCTCTCAGACATGTTCCTCGCGGACCACTGCTTCCGTCTCGTCGCCGACGGACCTCGCGTGGGCATGGTGTTCGAGCCCGCCCCAGACCGGCGCCGAATTTCCGAGATCAAGGGCACCATCTGGCTCGATCGCGCGACGGCCGAGCTGCGCTCGATGGAGTTTGGTTACGCGAACCTCGGTTCCTCCTATCAGGAGCAATACGCCGGCGGTGGGATGGATTTCGTTCGCATGCGCGACGGCGCGTGGGCAATCTCGCGGTGGGACATCCGGATGCCTGTGCTCGAGCAACGCATCCGCGCGCGATCGTCTGGCGGCACGGACATCTTCGTCGCGGAACTTCGCGTGACGGGTGGAGAGGTCGTGCTCGCGCGCATGGGCCGCGATACGCTGTGGTCCCAAGCACCGCGCATCCTGGTTGGCACGCTTCGCGACTCGGTGTCGGGAGACGCGATTGCCGGTGCACGCGTGAGTGCCGCGGGGGTGCAGGCAGAGGCGATCAGCGACGATCGGGGCCGGTTCCGGATCAACGGGCTGCTGCCCGGCGAGTACGTCCTCGACGTTCGCACCGCCTCCCTCGATTCGGTCAGTGGCTCGCACCAGTCTTTCGTGACGTTCACTGGCGTCAATGATCGCATCGACGTGCTCGTTCCCTCCGGTGGCGCCGTGGCCGCCCAACTCTGTGGCAACGCACGCGCGATCAATCGCGGCATCGTCATGGGTCGGGTTCGGCTGCGCGGCGATTCGACCGTGCCGGCGGGTACGCGGGTGGATGCGGAATGGGATGAAGGCGCGATCCGGAGCAACGAGGGCGGCGTCGGCATCGCCTCCACTCGCCGCCGCGCCGAGACCCGCCCCGATCGCCACGGGCAGTTCCGGCTCTGCGGCGTGCCGATCGGGACCGCGCTCGTCGTGCGCGCCGAGTCGGACAGCGCGGTCGCCGAGCCGGTGGACGTGCAGATCCCGACAACGGGACGCATGGCGCGCGTCGATCTCGCGCTCGTACCGTCGGTGTCCTCGGCTGCCTCGTTCTCCGGCACGGTCGTCTCAGCAACGTCGAAGCAGCCAATTCAGGACGTGGAAGTGAGGCTACCCGGGCTCTCGAGAATGGCGCGCACAGACTCGGCGGGAGCGTTCCGCGTCGGCGACATCATGCCCGGGACGCATCGCATCTCTGTACGCCGGATGGGGTTCGGGCCGATGGATACGTCGCTCACGTTCACGGCACGCCAGACGATCGAGAAAGAGATCGTGCTCGGCACCGTCGTGAGGCTGGATACCGTGGCGGTCGTCGAGAGCGCCTATTCGCTCGTCTACATCGACGGCATGCTGATGAATCCCTAGCAGTGCTGTCGTGCCGAGCGACGCGAAGGACGTGCACCTTCAAACCGCGTGAAGTACGGATCCGTCGCCCTGCTCAGGATGACACGCCGCCGCGCTCCGTCACCTTCATCACGTCCTCGAGCAGCGCGAGGCAGTGAGCCGTGAGCGCCGCCGTGTCGTAGCGTGCCCCATCGCCCGCGCTCCACACGCAATCGTCGCCGACGCGGCCCACCGGCTGCAGCACCAGCGAACTCTCAATGGTCGCCGGCTCCGCCCTCGGCGGCGCCCCGCGCCGCGAAACCACACCGCGCCAGACATGGATGTGGAGCAACCCCATCGGGGCGTCCTCGCTCGCGTCGGCGAACCACGATACGCTCAACGCAGCCGACTGCGCCTGAAGCACGCAACCATTCGGCGTGCGATGCTGCTCGACGGGACCGCGCAAGCGGTCGCCCCGCTTCAACACCTTCTCCGGCGCGAGCTCGTCCAGGAGCGCGGTAACCGCGCGCTGAACGGCGTTCTTCTCCTTCGCGGTGGGTGCCGCCGTCCACGGCGTGGCCGCGGGATCGTGGGGTTCGTCCATGTGTCCTGCCAATGATCGGTGTGCAATAACGGGAGCGCGTGCCTGCACGCAATCTGGCCTGAGGTCCGCGAAGTTACGAGGGCTGGAGCAAAAGCCGCGCACCGGCCTCGCCTATCTCGCGCCCGCCAAATGGCGGAGATGGTGCCGAGTGTGGAGCGAGAGGAAGCGCACAGCTTGGGCACCGCCGATCATCCCGAAGTACGGATGCCGCATCAGGGTCGACTCGCCCCGCGCCGCCGCGGCATCCATGATGCGCTCCAATCTCGACGCACGCTCCACGACTTCTGCCGCCAGCGACGCGGGCGTTGGCTCCGAAGCCATGGCTAAATCCGGCTTCACCTCGCGCGGCGCACGAATACCGCGTGGCAACCGGCCCACCGCGAGGCAGAGCGGCAGGAACGTGTTCCGCAGCAGTGTCGCCTGCCACTCGGGAACTCGGCTCCGCAGCCCTGGTCCTCCGGCCAACGTCGCGAGCGTCACCTCATAAACCTGGCGCACATGCAGCGCCTCCTCGGCCGGACTCCACTTGCCCTCGACCGGCACGGCCAGCCACCGATCGGCCGGAATCGCACGCACACACGCAGCAAAGTCCGCGATCACGGTGCGATGCTCTGCAAGTGCCTCGTTCCACTGCGTTGCCTGCGTCATTGGACGCTCGATGTAGTGCGCATTAGCGCAATCCAGCACGCCGCCTGAGCAGCCATTCGGCGCACAGCAGCAATACCGCCAGCACGAAGACCCAACCGCGATCGCGCAGCCCGGGCGCCTCGCCAACTGCCGGCTCGCCACCCACCGCCCCCGACACCGTGCCGGGCCGGCGCGGTACGAGCTCGCGCGATGCGTTCACGGCGAGAAGGGAGACACCCCCCGCACTCGTTACATCATAAATCCCCGGCGGCAACCCCGGCGTCTCGGCAACACTAGCACCGTTGGGAAAGCTGACCGTCACCGTTCTACGCTGCGCCGTACCATCCCGCCGCAACAAGGTGGCGGTCACAAGGGTGTCTGCAGGCGCGCCCCGCCGCCAACGAATCGGCATGCCCGCGCGGATGGCCTCACCTTCCGGGACGAGCGCGCGCCGGTCCGTGCGCCCCGCGGCGAGCCAGTCATACAGCGAACCGAAGAACGCGGAATACGAGTCGGCGCGGATGCCACCGCGAAAGCGCCAGCGCCAGAAACCGGATGCGCCGAGTACGGCAATCCGTCGCGGGACTTCCCACCCGACGAGTGCCGGACGCCGGTCATCCGCCGTGGCCGCTCGCCGCGCGACCAGCCCCTGCCACTCGCCCCGCGGGAGCAACGGCGAGACGGAGAGCGGAGGCAGGCTATCGAAGGGGATGCCCGCGAGCTGTGGTGCGAGAGGCGAGACGGGAGCGGCAGTCGCGAAGAACTCGCCGTCGTCGGCTGCGGGCGGGGCGAAGAGCAGAAGTGCACCGCGCGTGGCGGCGCGCGGCGGTCCGAAGACCATGGAGTCACCGTGCAGGATCGCCATCGGTGCTTCGCGGACGGCGTCGCGCACGACGCTC
>JBKJMP010000027.1:0-9793 GCA_046596395.1 Gemmatimonadaceae bacterium | reverse complement strand
ATGCTCCGCCAAAACCGATCCAGGTGCTCACTGAAGACGGAGGATGTTGCGATGGCGTCGCGCAGCTTCTCGGGGTACCGGACGGCCTCGACCATCATGAATGCCATGATGAAGATGAAGACGCTGAGCGCGCCGGCGGTGGCGGTGAGGCCGCGAATAAGGCGCAGCGCGTGCCCGACGAGCGCGTTCGGCTGCATCGCCTCGGACGCCAGGACACGCGATGCGTCGAACGGGAGAAGGGCGAGCCACTGGGCAACGGTCTGCTGGAGCGCGGTGACGCGCGGCTGGTAGTCCGGCAGCTTGTCCTGGAGCTGGCCGAGCGACGACGCCACGAGAAGTACGAAGAGGCCAAGAAAGAGAATGCCGAGCACCATGCCGGTGAGCCAGGCGACGGTGGGAGGCCACCTGTGACGACGCAGCCAGTTGGCCGCCGGCGTCCAGGCGATGGTGAGCAGCAGCGCGATGACGACGGGGCCGACCACAGGCCCCGCGGCGCGGAGTCCCGCCAGGACGATGACGCCGCTCGCGGCGCTGAGGAGCGTTCGTCCGAGCGGGGTCAGGCCAACAGGAAGGTCAGGCACTCGAGCCCAGGGTCCACGTGTTCAACCCGTCCTCCGCATCGCGCGCCAGGTCTCGAGGCAGCGCTTCGCACTCTCGAACTCGGAGTACCGGCTTCCTTCCTGCTCCATGAGGTAGAACTCCACGCCGCCCACCGCTTCCACCGCACCGAGGATCTGCTTCCACTGCCCCGTTCCTTCCCCGAACAGGACGCGGAACCCCTTCTCATCGGCGTCGGCTCCGGGCGTCCAGTCCTTGAGGTGAACGCTCCGAATGCGGCCTGGATTCGCGTTGATCCACGCCACCGGGTCAACGCCCGCTTGCAGGCACGTGCCGACGTCGAGCTGAAGGACGAACTCCGGCGGCGTATCCGCAGCGATGATGTCCATTACCCGCTGCCCGTTCTCGAGCGGCATCCACTCCACCCGATGGTTGTGGAACCCCGCGAGCAGCCCGTGCGGCCTCAACTGCTCAGAGGCTATCGCGAACTGCGCAGTCACGCGCTTCCACGCGTCGAGGCCAGCAGTGTTCGGCGGCGGCGACGCCACGATGATGTGCCGCGCACCGAGAATCTGGTTGAGCTCGATGGCCTTGGCCATCGAATCCCCCGGCGTGAGTGCCGCGAAGGAGTTGTGCGTCGAGAAGCATCGAAGCCCGAGGTCATCGAGCTGCATCCGGACGTCCTTTGCATACGGGAACGTCCAGGCCTGATACGGAGAGTAGAACTCCACCACTTCATAGCCGATCTGCTTGACTGTGCGCAGTGTGCCTGGCAGGTCCTTCGCCAACTCTCGGCGCACGGCATACAGCTCGATGCCGATCGGATACTCCTTCGCTCGTCGCGGCTCCGCTTCGAGTCGTTCAGCCGCGTGCGCGGAGGAGACGAGTGCGCCATCGAATAGCGCCCCCGTTGCGAGCGCGGCGGTTCCCGCACCGGAGAGCGCGAGAAAGTTGCGGCGCGAGAGTGGGGTGGAGTCGACTGGTGGGTGCATGACCATGCGTCCGTTCAAGTGTGGGTGGATCGGCGACCTGAAGTCAACCTTCGCTGCGCCGCGTCTGAGGCCGGATTGATGGTGGAGGAAGTTGACCCCTCCTGTACCACTGTCAACCGCCATGGTCAATGCTGACCTGAGAACGGCGCGAGCTCGCAGACAGTGTCGCGTCCGCGAGCTCGGCGTCTTCTTCCGCTGGTCAGCGGTACACGTCCTTCCGGTGCCCAACCTTCACAACGAGGACAACCAGTTCATTGTCCGTGATGCGCTACAGCACCCGGTAGTCACCGACCCGGAGCCGATAGCTGTCCTTACTGCCGCTCAGTTTCCTCACGCCGACCGGTCGAGGGTCGGCCGCCAGCGCACCGATGGCATCGCTGACGTCTTGCCGGACCTTGAGCGCGAGCTTCTTCAGTTCCCGCATTGCTGCGGGTTGGATCGAGATACGATATGCCACGCAGATTCCCCTTGCGGGCACCGGTCCGCGGAGTTCTGACGCTCGGCTATTTCACGCCGAGTTCGGCTTTCGCCTGGTCCCATGGGATGGGCGTTTCGCCCTTCTCCAATGCCTGCTCCATCTCGAGCAGATCGGCACGGTCCTCGAGTTCCTCAAACTTCCTGAGGTCCTCCGCAGAGATGAGTGCAGCCACGTCCTTCCCGTGTCGCTGCAACACCATCCGCTCATGCCCGTAAGACACCTCGTTCAGGATTTCCGAGAATCGTTCCCGCGCTTTACTTGCCGGTAGACGGATCATCGTGCAATTGACCTCCTCGCGAACTGCGGCGTGCTCCCATGACCTGTCCCTGCGCTCGGCGTTCGTGACGGCGTGCGGCAGGAGGTCGGGAGGTCGGGAGGTCGGGAGGCCCGATTCGCGCTCTGGAGAGGAGTAGCCCATCGGCGACTTGTCAGCGATGGAGTGTTCCTCTCGTCTGTCCCGCGCCGTCCCAATGCATTGTACAATATGTACGTATTGTACGATTTGCGCAACTCTCATCCGAGGGAACGAGAAGGCACGAACTGCCAACCGGCCGATTGCCTACGCAACCGAACGCGCAGATTTCGCGTTTGAGGTAGCGTTCGCCGCGACGCCATCTTTCGAGCTCCTCGCGGCACAACGGAGGCATCGCCCGATCATGATCCGTCATCGCAGTGTGCGGTTTGTCGTCGGTGTGGCAATCGTCGTCGCCACGAGCGCCGCGCCCGCACACGCGCAACGCGCGCTCCCCGACAGCATCGCCGACCTCGGCGCCCTGGTGTCGCGGCTCTCCCTCGACGGCGGATACTTCAACACCGACAACCTCATCTCGAACGAGCGCGGCTACCAGCAGGTGCTGAATGCGATGGAGCGACTGGGCGTTCGCGGCGGCGCGTACATCGGCGTGGGGCCTGACCAGAACTACACGTACATCGCCCGCGTCCGTCCACGCATCGCCTTCATCGTGGACATTCGGCGCGACAATATGCTCCAGCATCTCTTCTTCAAGGCACTCTTCGCACGTTCGGCCACGCGCGCCGAGTATTTCGCGCTGTGGACCGGTCGCCCAATGCCGCCCGCAAACGTATTGCGGGGCGATCAGTCGGTCGATGCCCTCGTGGCATGGATCGACGCGACACCACCCACAGCAGCGAGCGCGTCGCGCGCACGGTCCGCGGTGCGCCAGGAAGCGCAACACAGCGGTGTGAAGCTCTCAGCCGGTGATCTCGCCACCATCGAGCGCATCCACGAGGCCTTCATTACGGAGGGACTGTCGCTCCGCTTCTCGAGCGCGGGACGCGCGCCGCGACCGTATTACCCGACGCTGCGGCAGCTCATCCTCGAGCACGACGCGAGCGGGCGTCAGCGTGGCTACCTCGCATCCGACGCCGACTTTCGGTTCGTCGCGTCGATGCATCGCCGTAATCTCATCGTGCCCGTAACGGGCGATCTCGCCAATCCTCGCGTGCTCGGCGGCATCGGCCGCTACGTGGCCGAACACCGCGAGCGCGTGTCGGTGCTGTATGCGTCGAACGTGGAGGATTACCTCATTCGCGACGGGCGCTTTCCGGCGTACGTCGGTGCCGTGCGTGCCCTCCCGCGCGACACGAACGCCGTGATCATCCGGAGCCTGTTCGACGGCAGCTTCGGCCATCCCGAGTCAACGCCGGAGTACTTCTCCACGCAGCTCCTTCAGCGGATGGACAGCTTCGCCAGGGACGCGCGCGTGGAGACGGTTCAGCGATATCGCGATCTGGTCCTCCTGTCGTTCGTCTCCTTACGGATTCCCTGACCTACGCCAAAAAACGCGCATCACCCCCGCCCAGCTAGCGGAATCACACCGGTCGCAAGCGCGACCACGAGAATCACGAGCGATGAGCCGAGCGCCCACCGGATCGTGAAGCGCTGGTGGTCCGCGAAGTCCACGTCCACGAGCCCGACGAGCAAGTACGTCGATGGCACGAGTGGGCTGAGCAGGTGCACCGGCTGGCCGATGACCGCGGCGCGGCCCATCTCGGCCGCCGTGATCCCGTACTCGGCACCGGCCTTCGCGAGAATGGGAAGGACGCCGAAGTAGAATGCGTCATTCGACATGAAGAAGGTGAACGGGACGCTCAGCACGGCCGTGACGACGGCGAGATACGGCCCGAGCGCGTCGGGAATGATGGCGATCACGCTGTTCGCCATCGCGTCCACCATTCCCGTGCCCGACAGGATGCCCGTGAAGATGCCGGCAGCGAAGATCAGCCCGACGACGGCGAGGATGTTGCCAGCGTGTGCATCGAGGCGCGCCTTCTGCTCGGCAATCGACGGATAGTTGATCATCATGGCGATCGCGGCCGCCACCATGAACAGCGCGGGCAGCGGGAGAATGCCCATCACCAACGCCGCGAGCAGCGCGAGCGTGAGCAGCGCGTTGACCCACAGGCGGTCGGGACGACTGACGTCTGTCCCTGGATCCACAAGCTGTGGTTCCGGCTCGACCTCTTCCGTGTCGGGGAGATCGTGGCTTCCCGGGAGCGCGAGACGCGCCCGCTCGCCCAAGCCGAGCCGGTAGGCGACGAAGAGGACCCAGATCGATCCGACGACCATCGCCGGAATGAGAGGGATGAAAATGTCCGCCGTCTCGATGCCGAGGGCGGTGGCCGCGCGCGCGGTCGGTCCACCCCATGGCAGGATGTTCATCACGCCGCCGGCCATCATCGTCACGCAGGCGAGGATGAGCGGACGGATGCCGATTCGCCGGTAGAGCGGGAGCATGGCGGCCGTCGTGATCATGTAAGTCGTGGAGCCATCGCCGTCGAGCGACACGATCAGCGCGAGCGCCGCTGTGCCGACGACGATCTTCGCCGGATCGCCGCGCACCACGCGAAGGAGCAGTTGCACGAACGGCTCGAACAAGCCGGCATCGATCATGATCCCGAAGTACAGGATCGCGAACATGAGCATCACGCCGGTCGGCGCGAGGTTCCTGATGCCGTCGAGCATCATGGGACCGAGTCCGCTCCAGAAGCCGGCGATGATGCCGAAGCTGACCGGCACCACGATGAGCGCGATCAGCGGCGACATCCGCTTCGTCATGATCAGCGTCATGAAGACGATGACCATGCCGAACGCGAGTACTGTCAGCATGGGACTCGGCAAGGGGGCGTTCTAATTGGGCTCCGAGACGATCGGATCGATGCGCTCCAGGAACGGGAATCGGTGAAAGTCCGTGTCTCGCGTACAGATGCGACTGATCCCATGCTCTCGCATCAGCACGGCAGTCTCCGTGTCGTGCCACAGATTGCCCGTGATGTGCGGAACTTCGTGCATGACTTCAGCGAGTACCGCGGCGTGTCGGTCGGTCGGCGTGAGCAGCGCAAGACCCGGCGCGGCCATGAGGGTATCGAGAAACCCGTGCGCCGCTGAGCCCGTCCATGGTGTTCGCAACACGCGAGGGTGTGTGACCACCCGAAGGAACTCGTAGCAGATCCCCCAGGTCAGGTACCAGGCGCCGCGCTGTCGCCGCCACCCCTCGAGCAGCTCGCGACAGCGCGCATGCTCCGGGGCCGACCTGTCGGCGGCGTACACGAGCACATTCGTGTCGACGACAAACACTCAGGCGTCCTTCTCGTCCATCGCACTGAACAATGCATCTCGATTGCTGATGTCCACGAGGGCGCCGCCGCTCCGGAACGATGGCAACGGTGGCAACTGCGGTGCCTCTCGACGCGGGCGCAGGAGCTGCCGCAGCGCCATCTCCACCAGCTCCGACATGGTGCGCCCACTGCGCGCGGCCTCCCTGCGCAGCCGCGCCATGACGGTGTCATCGATGTTGAGGGTGGTTTTCATATGGCTGATAATATATGTCGTATGGCTATATGGCACCATCAGCCCTACCTCCTCAATTGCAGATCCCTCCACCTCGCTCGGAGTGACGTCTACGCCCGAATCCTCGGCTTCACCACCACACCCTGCATGTTCCGCTGCGCCAACATGGCATTGAACGCCATCAGCTCCCTGGCGATCAACGCATCGAGAGCGGCGAGATGGTCACGCAGTTGCCCGTTGAGCAGCACCTGCACTTCGGCGTGCTGATTGGTCGGCTTGAAATCACTGCTCGACATCCCGTTCGCGAGATAGCCGAGCTTCGAGAGCAACTTGGATCCGAACCGCACCCCGTCCTGCCCGCCGCCCGTCAGCCGCAGGTCCACGAGATTCATCTCGACATCCATCATCTGCTGCCCGAGGGCCTCGGCTGCCCGCTTGACCGTCGCATCGCTCACCGTACGTGCGATCGAGTCCACCTGCACCCGCACCTCCTCGATGCGATGCACCGCCTCCGCTGCTTCATTGATGTCATTCTTGATGGCGAGGAGCGCACGCGTCTGCGCACCGATGTCCCCCTCGGTGCCACCGGAGTTCGGATCCTTGCGCACCACGAGCGTCCGCGTCTCCTCGACCCCACCCGCACTGAGCTTCACCGTGTAGGTGCCTGGCGGCGCGAGAATGCTGAGGGTGTTGGTGCCTGGCGCAACGCGGCCGTTCGGACCCGGCAGGATGTGTGCGGCATACATCGGTGACGTCCGCAGCCGTACCTCGGCCGATGGTTCGTAGCGGAGATCCCAATGGATGCGATTGATCCCGGCGACATTCGTGCCCGTGATCGTGCGCACCAACGTGCCGCGATCGTCGAGAATGCTGACCTTCGCAAGCGACGTCGCCGGCAACGGCGCCTTGAGCCAGTAGTTGATCGACGCGCCATACACCGGATTCTCGCCGGTGGTGGGATCATCATAGGTCGTCGAAGGCGCAGTGATCGGGCGGAACCTGTATGCCGGACGCACCGTGAAGAGATGCGCATCCTTCGCCATCGCCGTGGGGCCCATCTCGCGGAGGGCGCCGAGGTCGTCCATGATCCAGAAGCCACGACCGTACGTGGACACGACGAGATCGTCGAAGTGCTCCTGCACCTGGATGCCCGACACAGGCGCGCGCGGCAGGTCGTTCTGGAGCGGCTGCCACAGCTCACCATCGTTGAACGTGACGTAGATGCCGTTCTCGGTACCGGCGTAGAGCATGCCCCTGCGCTTGGGATCCTCGTAGATGACTTTCGTGAAGCTCAACATGCTCTTTGGAATCCCGTTGACGATGAGCTTCCATGTGCGCCCATAGTCGTTCGACTTGTAGAGGAACGGGTCGCGGTTGTCCACCTGGTGGAAGTCCGCGGCCATGTACACGGTGCCCGCGTCGAAGCGCGACGGCGCGAAGCTGCGCACCGAGCCCCACGCCGGCAGGCCCGGAATGTTCTTCGTCACGTTGGTCCACGTCCGCCCACCATCGCGGGTGAGCTGCACGAGCCCGTCGTTCGTCCCCACCCAGATCAAGCCCTTCTCGATCGGTGACTCGGCAATTCCATACACGACGCCCGCGTACTCGACGCCGATGTTGTCGCCGGTGAGTCCCCCCGAGCTCTTCTGCCGACTCTTGTCGTTCAACGACAAGTCCGGCGAGATCACCTGCCACGACTGCCCGCCATCCTGCGTGCGATGCACGTGCTGGCTGCCGGTGTACAGCGTGTTGTTGTCGTGCGGGGAGATGTGCAGCGGCGCATCCCACACGAACCGGTACTTCACCCCCTCGGCCGGCCCATTGGACTGCTGCGGCCACACTTCCACGTTGCGGAACTGCCGCCGCTCTTCCTCGAAGCGGACGACGATGCCTCCCACCATTCCCGAACCCGATGCGGTGGACCACACGATCTTCGAGTCCTTCGGATCAGGCGTCGCCCAACCGCTCTCGCCGCCGCCGACGGAGTGCCACATGCCGCGCGAGATGCCCGCACTCCGCCCGCCCTGCACACGCGAGTTCGACGGGCCGCGATAGGAAGGCTCGTCCTGCTTGTTGCCGAGGACGTTGTACGGGATCTCGTTGTCGACGGTGACGTGGTACATCTGCGCGTTGAGCAGGCGCTGCCGGTACCAGGTGCGCCCACGGTTCTGCGTGATCGACAATCCCTGGTCATGCGCCACGACCTGCCGCTCGGCATTCGTGGGATCGATCCACATGTCGTGATGATCGCCGCCAGGGGCGCGCTGGCCGGTCTGCGTGACGATCGTCGCACCACCATCGATGGACTTCGCATAGGACGCGGTGAGGTAATACGTCTCGTCGTCCTCGTCCGGCGCGACGGCCATGCGCGAGTAGTAGTGCGCGCGCCCCATGGCGTTTCGATCGCGCGAGATGAGCGTCCAACCCTCGCCGCCATCATCCGAGCGCCAGAGCTGTCCGCTCTCGGTGGGTTGGCCATCCCACGGGATGCCGTCGCCGGTTTCGATGAGGGTATAGATGCGATTCGTGTTCGACGGCGCAATCGCGACTGCCACCTTGCCTACCGGCTTCACCGGCAGTCCTCGGCCCACGAGCTTCGTCCATGTGGCGCCGCCGTCTCGTGAGACGAAGAGTCCACCGCCCGGCCCACCGCTCGTGCGTCCCCACGTCTTGATGTCGAGCTGCCACATGCCGGCGAAGAGCGTGCGCGGATTCTTCGGGTCCATTGCAAGGTCCGAGCACCCGGTCTTCTCATCGACGTGTAGCACCCTCGTCCACGTCGTCCCGCCGTCGGTTGTGCGGAAGACACCGCGCTCCGGCTGCGGTCCATATGCGGTGCCGAGCGCGCAGACGAGTACGGTGTTGGGATCCGTTGGGTGAATCACCGTTCGCGGAATGCGGCCTGTGCGCTCCAGTCCCATCAGCGTCCATGTGGCGCCCGCGTCCGTGGACTTGTAGACGCCCTGCCCCAGCGAGATGTGCGACCGGATCTTCCCCTCGCCGGTGCCGGCCCAGACGATGTTCGGGTCGGATCGCGCGATGGCGAGCGAGCCGATCGACTGCACGACCTCCTTGTCGAAGATCGGCGCCCAGTTCACGCCGCCGTCGGTGGTCTTCCAGATGCCGCCGCTCGCCGCGCCGACGTAGTAGATGAGCGGATCGCCCGGGATGCTCGCCGCAGATGTGAAGCGGTTGCCCTCGGGGCCGATGGTGCGCCAGTGGAGTTGGCTGTAGGACGCTGGCGGTGCCTGCGCGCCCAGTACGAGTGGGGCGAGGAGGAGTGCGGCGGCGGCGAGTGAGCGGCGAAGAAGCATTCGGGCCTCGGTACGGGACGCGCAATCGTATCCCGTGGTCGAGGCCCCGTCAAAGTGCGAGCTAAGCTATGGGCTGCCGTCAGTTCGGCACCCGATCGATGAAGCTGTCCCCCGTGATCATCCGCACCACTCGCCCCCCCTCCTCCACGAATCGAACGGTCTCGCCCACCACCCCACCACCAACGGGCGCGGTGAACCGGAACAGCCCGTTGCCGATCGGCTCGAGCTGAATGGGGTTGTCGAGGTTCGCCGCATTGGGCGTGATGATCACGAGCTTCTGATGCAGCTCGATCACCTGCGAGTCGCCTCCACGCCCGCGATACAATCCTGCGAAGCGCGACCAGGACGGATCCCACGCCACGCGCTGCGGCGGCCGAGCGGTTGCTTTCGCCACAGCTTCGCCGACGGTGTTCATCAGCTGGGTCGCGATGAAGCTCGGGTCTGAATCGTTGGTGTTGGTCAGGACGATCACACCGACCTTCGCATCGAGATTGATCGTCGTCTGCGTCGTATATCCCGGGTACCCGCCACCGTGGCCGATGAACACCTTGTCACGGTCGCGGGTGACGGCGAATCCGATCCCGTTGCCGCGCGTCCAGTTGCTCTCGAGCATGCGGACGCGATGCATCTGCCGCAGCGA
>JBKJMP010000628.1:0-2662 GCA_046596395.1 Gemmatimonadaceae bacterium | reverse complement strand
CCGGAAGGCCACCCTCAGCGACTCCGCGTAACAAACGTTGCAGTCGAGCTTGTCACCGGTTGCAGCCCTTGTTACCCTCCCTCATCGCACCTGTGGCGCATCCTGTCAGGATTCCGCCCGCCTCGGCCCGTTGTTCCGCCAGTCCGGAGGCTCGTATTCGTATCATCCCGATCATACGCCAGCTCGGCGTCGCCCTCGCAGCCGCGGCGACGGTCGTCTTCACCGCTTCGGTGGTGCAGCCCGTGTTTCTGGGACGGGAAAAGGTGGCCGATCGCGTCCTCTCGGGGGCCTACCTCGACTCGGGCAGCATCAACGCGCCTTGGCTGAATCTGCCGGGTGCGCTGGCCATGCAGCACCCCCAGTTCCAGCGCGACGTGGACGCCTTCGCGTCGGATCTCCGCGGAACCGGGCGCATCGACGGATATCGCGCCGATTCCATCGCACTGGTCGCCGTTCGTGAGGCATATCACCGTCGGGTTCCCCCCGCGTTGGTACTTGGCGTCATGCTCACGGAGAACGACAAGTTCATGTCAAAGGCAAAATCCAACGTCGGTGCCCTCGGCTTGATGCAGATCATGCCCCGCATGTGGACGCCGAACCTGGGCAAGTACCTCGGCAAGGATCTCCGCGACGATGAGACGAACGTCAGGTATGGCGTCTACATCCTGCGCCACTTCGCTCGTGCGACGCCCGATACCCTCGACGCCAGCGATCTCCTGAATGTTGCGCTGCTGGGCTACAACGGCTGCGTGCGCGGAAAGAACACGCCGGACTGCAAGGCGTATCCGAGGAAGGTCCAGCGCCATGTCGAGCGGAGTGCGCGCGCGTCCTGCTCCGGAATGGCCTTCAGGAACTGCGTCGCCCTGCCGCTCTGGGCCGCCATCCGCGACACCACCACGCCGCCGATGCCGAGTGCGGCTCTGGCAGCCGCCATCCCGCCGACCAGCACGGACCGGCCGCAGGGCTCTCCCAGACAGGCGGTCTTCTCCGGACGCTTCACGCACTGGCTCACGAGCACGGAGTAAGTACCCACTCGAGACGAGAAAAGGGGCGCGGTCACTTGACCGCGCCCCTTTTCTCGGTCTTCTCCTCCTCTCGTCCTTACTTGATCGCTTCGACCTGCATCTTTGCGTTCGTTTTGACAGTGATCTCGACGTTCTGGGCAAGGATCGTGATCTTGAGCACGACGTCATCGATCGAATTGCCGCCCAGGTAGTGGCCGGAACTGGTGATGAAGAAGGCGCCAGCGCGGGTGCCCGTCGTCTCCATCGTGACGGGTGAACCCTGCATGTTGCCGCTGCCCGCCGCCTTCACCGACGTCATGCGTGCGATGCGGACCGCCTTCTGCCCAGCGATCGTGGTGTCACCGTCCACCTTGTAGTTCGTCACGGTGGTCTGGTCCACGTTCATGCCAGCCTGCGTCACTTTTCCGCTGGTCGTGTCCGACCAGGCGGTTCCCTGCGCAATGGTTCCGCGGTGACTGGGGATGAAGCGGGCTACGACATCGACGATCTGGGCGAGCTGGGGGTCCATTCCGTCGGGGCCCTTCGTCGAGTAGAACTTGCCGGTGGGGGAGAGAAGCGACACGAACTTGGATCCCCGAAGCGTGCTCGCGTCCGGGGCGGGCCCGCTGCTCTTCAGCGCGATCGAATCGATGGTCATTGTCGCCATCACGGTGTCCTTCGCGTGGCGCATCAGGTTCACTGTCAGGTCCTGGAGAATGCCCACCTCGAAGTTGGCGCTTCCCATCGGACTCGACTGGGAGCCAGTGGTCGTCGTGGTGATACGATACCTTGTTGTGCCGGGCGCGTACTCTACGCCCTGTGCGCCGAGGGGCGCGCTGGCGAACGGGGCGGCAATGAGAAGCGCGGCGAATGGGCGCGCAGAGCGTGCGATCATGTGCGGGGAGACTCCTCGAGGCGGGATCGTTGCTAGCATTGTTGCCAGTGTCGTTCGTAATACGCCCATGCCGGGCAAAGGTTACCGTAAGTGCCGGCCTCATCATCACTTTCTGCACTCTGCAATGACCGATTCGACTCGCGATTCGAACGTCCTCATCGAGCGCATCCACGACGACGCCGCCATCCCCGTCCGGGCGACCGCCGGTTCGGCGGGACAGGACCTTCGAGCCTATCTTCGCAACCGAACTGTGCGGTCGTCTGACGGCTCCCTGCAAGGCGAGATCAAGTCCGTCGAAACAGCGGGTGAGTGGGGAGTAACCCTCCAGCCTCGCGAGATGGCCCTCATTCCACTCGGCTTCCGCACGCGGCTTCCGGCGGGCGTCGAGGCGCAAATCCGTCCCAGGAGCGGCCAGGCGTTCAAGCAAGCGCTCACCGTCCCGAACGCCCCGGGGACCGTGGATTCGGACTACGCGGAGGAGTGGATGGTGATCGTCCGGAATGACGCCGCCGTCGAGCGGCGGATCGTGCACGGCGAGCGGATCGCCCAGGTGGTTTTCGCCCGGTATCTCCCGCTGGACTTCGAGGAGGGCGAGGTGGCTCGGACGACGGAGCGCGCCGGCGGATTCGGAAGCACTGGCCGGGCCTGATGCAACGACAAAGGCGGAAGGAGCTCGACGCTCCCTCCGCCTTACATCGTCCATCGAATTCCGCCCGCGAGGGAACCCGATCGAAGATGATGCCGAACCGCTGAGTGCCGGTCC
>JBKJMP010000577.1:0-7445 GCA_046596395.1 Gemmatimonadaceae bacterium | reverse complement strand
CCATCGGTGTTTGTCGAGCAGACGGTTCAGGATGGCACCGCAGGTGCGGTGAAGCTCGCGCAGCCGTTCGTCGACCAGGACGTGCTGATCATCTTCGTCGACACGATCTTCGAGACGGACCTGTCCGTGATCAAGGATACCGACGCCGACGGGATCATCTGGGTGAAGGAGGTCGAGGACTACCAGCGCTTCGGCGTGGTGGTCACCGATGCCGACGGCAACATGACGCAGATCATCGAGAAGCCGAGCACGCCGATCTCCAAGCGCGCGAACATCGGCCTGTACTACATCAAGAACTGGAAGCTGCTGTACGAGGGGATCGACCACACGCTCACGCAGCCCAAGCACAAGGGCGAGTACTACCTCACCGACGCGTTCCAGTACATGATCGACAAGGGCGCGAAGATCAAGGTGATCGACGTCGAGGGCTGGTACGATGCGGGCAAGCTCGACACGCTGCTCGAAACGAACCAGACGGTGCTCGCGCGCGGGAGTGCGCGGCGGCCGGCCAATGTCGAGAAGAGCGTTGCGATCCACGATCCGGTCTACATCGAGGACGACGTGACGATGACGAATTCGGTGATCGGCCCTAACGTCTCGATCGGAGCTGGCAGCGTGATCGAGAGCTCGACGATCACGCACACGATCATCGGCAAGAAGGGGACGGTGAAGCACTCGACGCTCACGAACTCACTCATCGGTGACGACGTGACGATCGAGGGGTTGAAGGGGGAGCTGACGGTCTCGGATCACTCGGAGATCCGCGGTCGCTGACAGCGGAACTGCACCCGCCAAGTCGGGGCGGGCATTCGTTCCGGGTTCATGTGGCAGTCGGGATGGCGACGTGGAATGTGGTGCCTTCTCCAAGCTGGCTTTCCACCCAAATGCGACCGCCGTGAGCCTCGACGATTCCTTTGGAGATGGCGAGCCCGATCCCGGCCCCCAGCCGGTCCCCTCGCTTCGCCTGCCAGAAACGCTCGAAGAGGCGGGGGAGGTCGTGCGCCGGGATGCCCGCTCCGGAGTCGCGGACGCTGAAGCACGTCTCCCCGTCAGCGGCGCTCGCGACAACCCTGATGCTGCCGCCGGGCGCGGTGAACTTTACCGCGTTTCCTACGAGGTTGGAGAGTAGCTGAACGAATCGACTCGCATCCGATAGAATTGCCGACGGGCGAGCGGGAACGTCGACGTCGAACCGGAGCCCGGCGCCTTCCACAATCGGCCGCAATACCTCGGCGGCGGAGAGGAGCAGCTGCTCTGCATCGTGCCGTCGTAACTTCACCGATAGGCGCCCCGCGCCAACGCTGGCCACATCGAGCAGATCCCGGATGAGGCTCTCCATCTGTTGAGCCGACCGTTGGATTACGTGGAGATTCTTTCGGGTCATCTCCTCCTCAGGCCCGTCCCCCACGAGCTCGAGCAGCATTCCGGCGGCGAGGGTGACGGTGTGTACCGGGTTCCGCAGGTCGTGCGAGACGATCCCCAGCACCTCGTCACGCAGCTGCAATGCGCGCTGCAGCTCGTGCTCCACGCGTTGACGCTGCGCAATGTCCATCCGGAGCTCGATTTCGGTGCTCACGGCAGCGGCGAGGTCCGTCAGGCTGGAGATCTCATCCGCGCTCCAGTTGCGAACCTTGAAATCCATGACGCACAAGGTCCCCAGCGCATGGCCATCCGCCGTCAGGAGGGGGATGCCCGCGTAGGCGGTGACTCCGAACTGGCCGATCGCCGGATTGTCCCCTACGAGCGGGTGGGCGCGCACGTCGGGAATCACGAGCGGTTTGCCGATGACGACCGTGTGGCGGCAGAACGAGAATTCCAGCGGGGTCTGGCGTGTCGTCGCGAGGGGCTCGGGAAAGCCGGTGCAGCTCATGTAGAACTGCCGCTCGTCGTCGACGAGCGTGACGGTGGAGAGTGGCGCTTGCAGCAGCTTGCTGGCGAGACGGGTCAGACGGTCGAACGCCTCTTCCGTCGGCGCGTCGAGCAGCGCGGTTTCCCGCAGCCGAAGAAGGCGGTCGGGGTTGGTGAGTACTTCGCGCTCGTGCGCGGCTGTCTCGGCGGACCGAGCGTCGTCTGGCATGAGGGGAAGATACAGGGGAGTCAGGGTGGGGAAGACAGTCGTCGGCAGTGCCGGGCTGTGCCCTGTGGAACTTCAAGTCCGGCAAATCCCCTAACCGGCGCTCGCCAGTCCCGCGGCGGAGACGAGCACCGTCAGCGCCCGCGCGACTCCCAGCGTGCCGCCCGTGTTGTCGTACCACTCCGCCGGCGTGTGCACGCCACCCCCGCGCCCGCCCGCACCGATCGCGATCGCGGGAATCCCCATGCTGATCGGCACGTTCGCATCCGTCGATGCGGTCGCAAGCTCCGGCGTTCGACCGACAGCGGCGGTCGCCTGCATGGCCGCCACGACGAGCGAATGTTCCACACGCGTCGCTCCGCACGGACGGTCGCCGATGATCGTGATCGTTGACACGAGGGGCGGCGTGCCCGGCATGCGACGCGTGTTCTCCTCGTGCACCGCGACCTTCACCGCGCGATGCACGTCGGCGGCACAGCGATCGAGGGTCGTCGAGCACGACGACCGGAGATCGATCTCCAGCCACGCCTCCTCGGGCAGTGCATTGATGCTGATGCCGCCGCCGATGCGGCACACGGACAGTGCCGTCCGCGGCGTGCGAGGCAACGGCATCGCGGCGAGCTTCGCTGCCGTCGCGCCGGCCGCGTGCACGGGGTTGGCCACGCCGAACGCCGCCCAGCTGTGGCCGCCAGTTCCATGGAATGTCACCCGGAAGCGACGCGCGCCCAAAGCGCGCGTGACGATGCGGTCGTCGCCGGCGCCGTCGAGGGCAATGCACGCCGACGGACGCTCGCTCATGTGCGCGAAGAGATGCTTCACGCCGCGAAGGTTTCCCGCGCCCTCCTCGCCGACGGTGGCGGCAAACACGATGGGGTGCCGGGTTCGCAGGTGGCGGCCATCGATCGCCTCGGCAAGCGCGAGCATCGCGGCGAGCCCGCGCGAGTTGTCCACGATGCCCGGGCCCGCGAGGTGCGCCCCATCGCGCTCGACACGCACCGGCGTGCCGGCGGGGAAGATCGTGTCGAGGTGCGCGCAGATCACGACGGGTGCATCGGGACCCGCGCCGGGGCGCGTACCGAGGACGTTCCCGATGGCGTCGGTATGGACGTCGTGCAGGCCGAGCGCCGTGAACCGTTCCGCGATCGATGCGCCGCGCGCCGCCTCGCCCCCCGTGGGCGAGGGAATTTCCGAGAGCGCCACCTGCGTATCGATGAGGTGACCGTCCCGCGCGGCGAGACGCGCGCGCGCGGGCCCGAGGCGCTCGAAGAGCGCGGCGAACTCGGCGGCGATAACGGTCGTCTTTCGCGTGACGGGCATGCGCTCGAAAGATCGGTGAAGGTGCGGGTCCCTCGCTTCGCTCAGGACGACAACTATCTATGGTTCGTGGGCTGGCGGCGGCGCAAGGAGGTGGCGTGCTCGGCAAGGTGACAGGCGGCGGACACAGGCTTGGGAGAAACGTGCTCGCCCTCTCGGCGGTGAGCTTTCTCACGGACGTCTCCAGCGAGATGATCTACCCGCTGCTCCCGATCTTCCTGACGAGCGTGCTCGGCGCGAGCGCGAGCTTCATCGGCGCAATCGAGGGTGCGGCGGAGACGACGGCCTCCCTCCTAAAGCTTGCCAGTGGGTGGTGGTCAGATCGGGTCGCACGACGCAAGCCGCTCGTCGTGCTCGGCTACGGCATCGCGTCGCTCGCGCGGCCACTGGTCGCGATCGCGCAGTCGGCGTCGCAGGTGCTGATGATTCGCGTGGCGGATCGCGTGGGGAAGGGTATCCGCAACGCGCCGCGCGACGCGCTCATCTCGGAGTCCGTTGATCCGTCGATTCGCGGACGCGCCTTCGGATTCCATCGCGCTGCCGATCACGCGGGTGGCGTGCTCGGTCCGTTGCTCGCGTTCGCAATCCTCACCTGGCAGTTGGCAGAGCTGCGCACCGTTTTCTGGCTGGCGGCGATCCCGGGGGTGCTCTCGGTGCTCGTCGTGATCTTCTTCGTGCGAGACGTCCCGCGCGTCTCGTCGGGAGCGACGCCGGCCGCGCCGGATCTCACGCAGCCGCTCGGCGCGCGCTTCTGGCGCGTGCTGCTCGTGATCTTCCTCTTCACGCTCGGCAACTCGACCGACGCATTCCTCCTGATGCGCGCGCATCAACTCGGCGTGCCGATCGCGCTGGCGCCGATTCTGTGGGCGGCGCTGCATGTGGTGAAGTCCGCGTCCAGCACGCCAGGCGGCGCGTTGTCGGATCGCATCGGACGTCGGCCGACGCTCATCGCCGGCTGGGCGATCTACGCCGCCGTGTATCTCGGGTTCGCGCAAGCGACGGAGGCGTGGCACGCGTGGGTGTTGTTCCTCGTCTACGGGGTGTACTTCGGACTCACGGAAGGGAGCGAACGCGCGCTGATCGCGGACCTCGTGCGCCCCGAACGACGAGGGACCGCTTATGGGTGGTACAACCTCTCGATCGGGCTCGGCGCGCTGCCGGCGTCGGTGCTGTTTGGATTCGTCTGGGATCGCGCGGGGGCGCCGACCGCATTCGTGATGGGCGCGGGGCTCGCTGCCGCTGCGGCGCTGGGGCTCATGTTCGTCAAAATCGGGAACCGGGAAACAGGGAACGGGGAACAGGGAAGGCATTGAAGTTCCTGTTCCCGCGACCTGTTCCCCGGCACCCGTCCAGGAACCATCCGCCCACCTCCCAGATTAGTCGGCCACACTCACCGGTGAACACCACTATGCCTGACAGGAAGATCATCGCCGTCGTTGGCGCGACTGGCGCTCAGGGCGGGGGACTCGTACGCGCCATTCTCGCCGATCCGCAGGGCGGCTTTTCCGCGCGCGCCATCGTCCGCGACGTCAACTCCGACAAGGCGCAGGCGCTCCGGGCGCTCGGCGCCGAGGTGGTCGCGGGCGACGTGGACGACGAGGCCAGCCTGACGCAAGCATTTCAGGGCGCTCATGGTGCGTACTGCGTGACGTTCTACTGGAACCATTTCTCGCCGCAGCAGGAGAACGCGCAGGCCACGAACCTCGCGAAGGCCGCGAAGGCGGCTGGGGTGCGGCACGTGGTGTGGTCCACGCTCGAGGATACGCGGAAGTTCGTCCCGCTCGAAAACGACAGCATGCCGACGCTGCACGGCAACTACAAGGTGCCGCACTTCGACGCGAAGGCCGAAGTCGATCACGTGTTCACCGACCTCGGCGTCCCCACCACGTTTCTGTATGCGTCGTTCTACTGGGAAAACTTCATTTCCTTCGGCGCGGGCCCGAAGAAGGGGCCCGACGGCACGCTTGGGCTGACGCTTCCGATCGGGAAGGCGAAGATGGCGGGCGTGGCGTCCGAGGACATCGGGAAGGTGGCGTACGGGATCTTCAAGAAGGGGCCGGAGCTGATCGGCAAGAAGATCGGCGTCGCAGGGGAGCATCTCTCCGGCGTCGAGATGGCCAGTGCGCTGACGAAGTCGATCGGACAGCCTGTCCAGTTCAACGAGGTGACGCCGGACGTCTACCGCAGCTTCGGCTTTCCGGGTGCCGACGACCTCGGCAACATGTTCCAGTTCTACCGCGACTTCGAGGGCGAGGTGAACGGCATGCGCGATGTGCAGCGCGCTCGCGAGCTGGCACCGGATCTCCAGACGTTCGACACGTGGCTGGGGCAAAACGCGTCGAAGATTCCGCTCGAATAGAAGGGAACAGGGAACGGGGAACAGGAAACGCTTTCCCTGTTCCCTGTGCCCTGTTCCGTGTTAGGGAAGGGCTGTAGCCGCGATCTGGTCCCGACCCTTGTCCCGGTACGGAATGCCCTTCACCATCCACTCCGGCGCGGGCACGCTCTTCAGCTTGTTGTCGAAGAACTGCTGCATGCGCATTGCCATGTCCTTCTGGTTCGCTCGGCTCGCCGGATTGTGGACATCGTTGTTGTAGTTGACGAAGTACACCTCCTTGCCGAGCCGGCGCATCGCGACGAACGTCTCGATGCCCTGATACCAGGGCACCGCGTCGTCGGCGTCGTTGCTCATGATGAAGAGCGGCGTTGTCGCCTTGTCGAGCCAGAAGAGTGGGGAGTTCTCGATGTAGCGCATCGGGGTCTCCCACAGGCTGCCGCCGATGCGGCTCTGACCATTCTCGTATTGCCCCGAGCGCGCGATGCCGCTGCCCCAGCGGATGCCGCCGTACGCACTCGTCATGTTCACGACGGGCGCGCCGGCCATCGCCGCCGCGAACATGCGCGTCTGCGTGATCATGTACAGCGCCTGGTACCCGCCCCACGACTGGCCCTGGAGGCCGAGTGCCTTCGGGTCCACGTAGCCGCGCTGGAGGAGCATCTGCACGCCCGGCACGATCGACTTCATGGCGCTCGGTCCGGGATAGCCGACCTCGTAATGAATGTCGGGCTGGAAGACGAGGTAGCCGTTCGACGCATAGTGCGTCGCGTTGATCACGTTGCGCCCGTTCGGCGGCACGTAGCTGTGCAGGTTGTTCGACAACTGCTCGTAGAAGTACGAGACCATCGGGTACTTCTTGTTCGGGTCGAAGTTCTCCGGCTTGTAGAGCAGTCCTTTCGTCTCGCGGCCATCGGTGCTGATCCATCGGACGAGCTCCACCGTGCCCCAGTTGTAGTCCTTCTGCTGCGGATTCGCGTCGGAGATCCTCGAGAGGCTCGTAAGCGACGGGCCCGTGTACAGATTTGGAAAGTCGGTGAACGTCCCCTTCGTCACGAGGTATTGCTCGGCGTTCTTCGCCTTCATCGGTGTGCCCCACGAGACGTCTGCCATGACCACCGGCTCCGGTGCGCGCGTGACGCCGAGCTGGTCGCGGTAGAAGCCGGCCTGCTTCGTCTCCTCGTTGAGTGCGCGCAGGAAGAGCGGGCCGTTGGCGTCGTACACGTTCGATGTGTCGTTGGCGCCGCCGCCAGGTCCACCGAAGCGTCCGCCGCCACCGCCGCCGACCTGCGTGAGGCGCAGCACGGTGGTGTTTTTCCGGCCGACCGAATCCGTGACCATCACCGCCGGACGCGAGCCCGAGGGATCGAGCTCCCAGATGTCGTAGCGATCATAGAGGAGCACCGAACGATCACCCTTTGTCCACCCCGCGATGCCCCACGGATTCGGGAGCGCGGGATGGTCGTCGGTCTCCTGGAGGAAGCTCACCCCCTTCACACTCGCGGTGAGGTCGGTCGTCTTCCCAGAAGCGGTGTTGTAGGTGAAGTACTGCCCCTTGTCCCAGTAGATGATGTACTTGTCGGCGGGAGAGAGCTGCGCCTGCCCGCTGATGCGCTCCTTCACGAGCCTGGTCGCGCCCGTCGTGCCATCGATGAGGTAGACGTCCGTTGCGCCATCGCCCCACATGCTCTCGATGTTGTACCGCTCGCGCGTGGTGCCGAG